>CAYGBH010000144.1:0-9201 GCA_964348055.1 uncultured Pirellulales bacterium | reverse complement strand
CAGGATGGTGTTATCTACTGTCTTGCAGGCAGGTCCATGTTTCTGGATGGGGGCATGCGTCTTCTGCGTCTTGACCCGAAAAGCGGGCGTAAACTGTCTGAAACGATTCTTGATAGCCGCGACCCGGAAACCGGCGAAAACCTTCAAGAGAAAATCCAGAATAAGAAAATGCCGGTTGCACTTCCTGATGTGCTGTCGAGTGACGGAAAATATATCTATATGCGGTCCCAGCGTTTTGACCTCCAGGGCCGTCGCGCAGTAATTGCTCCTGAGTCTGAGTTCGACCAGCAGGGCGAAGGGATACATCTGTTCTGTCCTACCGGTTTTCTGGACGATTCATGGTTCCACCGGTCTTACTGGATATATGGCAAGAATGCCGGTGAGGGCTGGGGTGAATGGTTCATTCCCGGCAGGTATGTTCCATCAGGCCGGATTATTGCGTTTGATGATTCCAGTGTTTACGCCTTTGGGCGGCACCCTCAGTACCTGTGCAATTCATCGGTATTAGAGTACCGGCTTTTTGCCACAGACAAAAACCCCAAATCGCAGCGCATGGAACATGTCCGAGGGATGAAAATCCCGAGGGCCAACACCGACTGGAAGTCTCTGAGTAACTACTCGATGTCCGACCTTACCGCGGTCGATTACAAGTGGCTGAGTGAGCGTCCCGCGCTTTTGGTCCGTGCTATGGTCCTGGCAGACAAAACATTATTCATTGCCGGCCCACCGGCTATCGCTGATGAGAAACAAGCGTGGGGTCGCTTCTTTGAACCGGAGATCCGTGCAGGGCTCGACGAACAGAGCGCTGCCCTTGAGGGACAAAAGGGTGCTTTGCTGAGGGCTGTATCTGCCTCGGATGGACAGAAACTGTCGGAATACAATCTTGAATCCCCACCCGTATGGGACGGCATGGCCGCAGCCAATGGTCGACTCTACGTTGCAATGAAAAACGGCAAGATTTTGTGTTTTGGAGGCAGCGAGTAGGACGGGCCACAGAGGGCCTCCGCCGGGTGGGAATCCAAACGCTTAGTCTTGTATCCGATACAATTTCGATATGGTGCGAATAATCAGGCTTCCGCGAAGAGCCGCAGGCGTGGCCATACACATCTCGTCCAGCTTGTTGCTGCCAAGTACCTTGAATGTGGGGCCGGCCTGGATGACGAAAGTATCACCATCCTCGCTCAGGCAAAAAATCTTGCCGTTATTGGCCCAGGGCGAAGATGTAAACGCCATTGCTCCGGCGGCGATGCGCTGCATGCTGTAAACTTCGATGCCCGTCCGAGCATCGTAGCAGCTCAAAAAGCCTCTGTCGTATAGAACATACAGATAATCACCGTAGACAAGAGGCGAGGGGTTGTATGGACCGCCAAATTTGTGATACCACGCGATGTATTTGCCTGTGTCCTGCTCGTCTTTGGGTGTGATATCGCCCGAAGCGCCGGGGCGAATCGCATAAATAGGCCTGTTTTTTCTGTCACCTACAAAGCCGCTGCAGATATAGAGTAGGTCGTGCTTTGCGAGCGGCGTGGGTATAACGATAGACGACATGCCGCCTAACTCCCATAGCAGTCGGCCATCAAGGTCGTACGACCTGACCTTGCGGCGTCCCGACGTAATCAATTCTGTCCGTTGCTTGTTCTGCCAGATGTACGGAGTGGCCCAGTTGCCGTTCTCATCACGCTCGGTTCGCCATATCTGCTTACCGGTTTTCTTGTCCAGGGCTACGATGAAGGATTGCTCCTCATTGTCGTTTACTATGTATAGCTGGTCCCCGTGCAGCACCGGTGATGCGGCCGTGCCCCAGTTATTGCGGATCTTGAAGCTTGGCCATTCTTGGGACCACAATTTATTACCGTCCAGGTCGTAGCAGAACGTGCCTAAGCTGCCAAAATAGACGTAGAGTCGTCGGCCGTCCGTGACAGGTGTTTCGGAGGCGTAGGTGTTCTTCAGATGCACCGGCTGCTGGGGCACTTGCTTGTGAACGAGCCTTTGCCAGAGGAACTTGCCATCGTTCCAGTCGATACAGTAGACCATCCAGCGATGGGTCCTATCGGAGGCCTTGTCTCGGTCGCCTCCCAAATAGAGTCCCTTCCTGGGCGTCTCAAAATCACCTTCCTTGATAGCCGACGTCACGAATATCTTGTCGCCCCAAACAACAGGCGAGGACCAGCCGCGGCCCGGGATTTCGACGGCCCACACAATGTTTTCAGTGCTGCTTGGAGTTGCGCTCCATGTGTCTGGCAAGGCCTTGTCTTCGGCGATACCGGATGATGAACCGCGAAACTGTGGCCAGTTGGCCTCGGCAAAGACGTCGGAAGCCTGAAAAAAGATTGTGAATACTACAAGTAAAACAGTTCGGTTCATGAGACAAATCCTTATCTGTAGCTGTGATTTACCAGAGCCTCTCTCCTCGGCTGTCCTGCTTGGGTCTAAGCTTGGCTGGCCATGTGAGAGGGTTCCCGCCTTGCGGGGTCCCAACTCCGGTTATCGTCCGCCTTTATATTTCTCCCAGTAGTCAGGAAAAAATTCTTTTGCTTTAGCTTCAAGCTCCTGGTCGCTAATGGCTGTTAACCGGCCCTCCTGGTCATATTGGTCGATGACCCACCGGGCCAGTCTGTGGACCTTGATTTTGTTAATGCGGTCGTCGCCCTTTAGACCGAAGAACTCGTTGACCCAGTGTGCCACGCCGTCGGCGCCGCTCTTGTCGGTGATGGCCACGCGAGGCGGTCGGCCGAGAAGCTTCTCGGTGTCGAAGATATTGTATATCCGCTCGTCCTGGCGGAGTCCGCCGGCGTGGATGCCGGCCCGCGTGGTATTAAAAGCCCTGCCTGCAAACGGATAGTTGTTCGGAATTGGCAATCCGATGGACCGCGTATAATCGGCCAGCTCGGTGATTGCCATTGTGTCAATCCCGCAAAGGTCACCCTTAAGTGCTATATATTCGAAGATTGCCCCCTCTATAGGTGGGTTACCGGTGCGCTCACCGAAGCCGAAAAGAGTGGTGTTCACCACATCGCACCCGTACAGCCATGCAGTTGCCGCATTAGTGTGGACTTTATGGAAGTCATTATGGCCGTGCCACTCCAGCCGGTCGCTTGGTACCCCGCATTCCCTGTTGAGCTTGTAGATGAGCTTCGGGATACTCCTTGGCAGTTCAGCACCCGGATAGCTGATTCCAAAGCCCATAGTATCACACAGGCGAATCTTTACGGACTGCTCGTCGGGCACCTGCTGGCTCATTTCCATAAGTCGGTCTATGAACGGAAGCACGAAGCCTTCGATGTCCGCACGGGTCAGGTCTTCGAGGTGGCAGCGGGGGCGAACACCGGTCTCGAAAGCTGCGTCCACCACCTCACAATAGCGGTTAATGCACTCCCTGCGGCTGCGGAACTTCAGCTTATGGAAGATATGGTAGTCCGAGCAGCTTGTGAGCATACCTGTCTCTTTGAGCCCGGCTTCTTTGACCAGCCGAAAGTCCCCTTTGTCGGCGCGTATCCAGCCGGTGCACTCAGGATACTTATGCCCCAGCGACCGGCAGCGGTCCAGCGTCTCGCGGTCGTTCTTGGTATAAAGGAAGAATTCAGTCTGCCGGAGCACGCCGTTGGGACCACTCAAACGCGACATCAGGTCATATATATGCACCATCTGCTCGATAGTATAAGGCGGGCGAGCCTGCTGGCCGTCACGGAAAGTCGTGTCTGTTATCAGGAGCTCCCGGTCCTTAACCGCCCCGAAGTCGAACTCCACGGGCTCACCGTCAATATACTCAACAACCGGGCCGGCAAGTCGAATCAGTGGCGGAAGACTGTATGGAAAGATTTCCTCCAGCAGATTTGGTTTCTTTGCATCCACGAGGGGATGACGTTTTCTGGCTTTATCCATTAAAAGTCCTTTCGTTTCTTGTGTTAAGGCTTATTGTTCGGGGTCTTCGTCCACTTCCACGCCTTGTTCCTTACAAACATTGGCAATAAACTCGACCGCCTCACCAACCGTTTGTACGGATAGTGCGGCGTCCTCGTCCATCTCGATACCGAACTCTTCTTCGAACATTGCCACCAGCTCAATGGATTGCACGCTCTCGGCCCCCAAATCGGCGGTGAAACTGTCATCCATTTTGATTTTATCTGGAGCCACTTTCAAAACCTGAGCGGTTGCCGCTTTAACACGTTCTTCTACTGTCGCCATTGATTAATCTCCTGCTCTGTTTTTACCCCGTTAGAAGTTGCCGTCTTACTTCTAATGGGGCTTATCATTTTAGTCTGCCATTTAACATCGCTCTGTGTCCCTTGCACAGCTAAACCTTTACTTGATTAAAAGCAAGATGATACTTTTTTTGTATTTATAGTGCAATAACTTTATTCTTTGGCTCCGTGCTTGCGCAGCAGTTCGATAATTTCTTTTCATATTGTAAATTAGCTCATATTTGACTATGGCCGGGTAACGGTTCCAAAGCGGAACAAATCCGTTGCTGTGGCATTATACTGGAGAGGTGGGGGTTGCAGCAATCGTAAAATTGGCACCTAAACACCTTATATACCGGCTGTTACTGAAGCATCGCAGACCCCAGGCACAAGACCAAAGCTAGACGGACTTTCAAGAAAGCATCATTTCTGTATGAGACAAAAGCGCACAGCGTACAGTGGATAGTTATTCCTGCAAGCTAAGTGCTAAACGCTAAGGAATTGGAGCCTGAGCTTCTGGATAAGGTAAGACAGGCCGTAAATGGCTATTCCAGCAAAGTAGATATAATATCTAAGACTGTAATCGAGATTGAAAATCCTCGTTACGATGGCGGGATAAAACAATATAAGCGATGAGATAAGAAACAGAGGAACCTCAAACCATTTATTTTTTGTTATAAACCAGCCCTGAACGGCGTTGGTAAATGCAAATGCCCCGAATATCGCCGTTACAAAAATGAGCAGTGCCTGAGGCCAATTATTGATACCGTGTAGGACAAGCTCGGCGTTAAACACAAACATAAAGGGAATAACGGCAGTCCTTAAATCGTAAATGAATCCCTGTATTCCTGTTGATATGGGGTCGGATTTTGCTATAGCCGCGGCAGCATAGGCGGCAAGTCCTACGGGCGGTGTATCGTCGGCAAGAATACCAAAATAGAAACAGAATAAATGAGCAGCTATTGGAGGGATAAGGATAATACCAACACTGTTTACGGGACTTAGTTCTCTGATTACGGGAACTGTCAGTGATGCCATGACAATATAGGTTGCTGTTGTCGGCAATCCCATTCCAAGTATCAGACTTGCGACTGCTGTTATCAATAGCAGGAGGAAGATGTTGCCGCCGGAAAGCATGTCCACAATCTGAACAATCATGCTTCCGATGCCCATATTGACAATACCAACGACAATACCAGCAGCCGCTGTTGCCAGTGCAACCGAGAGCATATTTCTCGAACCTGCAATCAGGCCCTGGCCGATGGTTTTGAAGCTGTTAATCACGGCCTGGTAAACAGAGGTCCTGCTTCTTACCGCCTGAATGATTTCCCGAGCAAAGGCAATTACCATCAGAACAACTATCGCATTAAAAGCTGCCAGTTTCGGAGTGTGTCGTACAACCATTAATTCATATATCAAAACAATCAGCGGGATAAGGTAATAAAATCCATTTTTCAATACCGTTAGAAATCTGGGAATATCCGGCTTCGGCAATCCTTTCATACCAAGCTTTGAAGCTTCGAGATGGGCGATATAAAAAAGCGCGAAATAGGATACAAAAGCAGGAATGGCGGCGGCCTTTATAACATCAAGATAAGCGACGCCCAGATATTCTGCAATAATAAATGCCGCTGCTCCCATTATGGGAGGCATTAGCTGGCCGTTGGTACTTGCAGCGACTTCGGTTGCCGCTGCGATTTTTCCGGGATAGCCAACCTTCTTCATCAAAGGAATCGTAAACGTTCCCGTTGTAACAACGTTAGCAATGCTCGACCCGGAGACCAGACCTGTCAGTCCGCTTGAGACAATGGCCGCCTTTGCCGCACCACCCTTAAATCGACCAACTAAAGAGATTGCAAGCTCGTTAAAAAAATGTCCTGCCCCAACCTTAGCAAGCATCGCGCCTAATAGCACGTACAGAAAAACCGTATTGGCGGAAACGTCAAGGGGGATGCCATAAATCCCTTCGGTAGATAGAGCAATCTGGCTGAGGTACTTTCGCAGTGTTACTCCTCGATAGGCAAAGACCGACGGCATGTAAGGGCCTAAGAAGGCGTAGAGTGTAAATAGAATGACAATAATCGAAAGAGCCGGTCCAATGGCACGCCTCGATGCCTCTAACAGAAGAGCGATTAATATTACACTAATAACAATGTCCCGCCCGATGGGAATACCCGCTCGCTCTGATATGCCTACCCAGTCCAGGACTATGTACAGTGAAGAAAGACATCCAAAGCCGGCGAGAATATAGTCCATAAGCGGGATATGGCGTTTCGCATGAATGAACCTCACTTCCCGTCTGTGTTTGGCGATGGGAATTGTCAGGAATACAAGTGTTATGGCAAAAGCCAGATGAACCGCCCTTATTGTTATGCTGTCCAGAATTATGAAGCGCGGTAATGCAAGTTGAAACAGAGCCCATGCTATCGAGACCACACCAATGATGGCTCTATCGGCATATCTGTTGTTTCTTGAGACCATCTAATCAATTATGAGTTTCGGATCAATGTGTTTATCAAGACCTGCTTCTCTATAGTATCTCAAAGCACCTTTGTGAATCGGAGCAGAAAGTCCCTGCAGCATGTTTTCCTTTGTCAGGACCTCGTAAGCCGGATGAAGGGATTTAAAGTCCCCAAAGTTCTCAAACACCTCTTTTGTTATAGCATAGACGATATCCTCGTTCACCTTCTTTGACGTAACAAAGGTTGTCTTTACGCCTACTGTTTCGACATCTTCGGTATTCAACGCATAGGGATAGAATGAACAAGGTATTACTGATTTTGCATAGTAAGGGTACTTTTCGAGCATTTTGTCTATATCCTGACCTTTTATAGACACAATAAATACCTTAATTCTCCCGGACGTTGCCTCTTTAATGTTGCCGTTAGGATGTCCCACTGTATAGAAGAAGGCATCGAGCCGTTCGTCTTGTAATAAGCCGGGCGCCTCCACCGCTTTGACATATTCTGCGGACAGGTCCTCTTCGGCAAATCCTACCGCTTTTAACACATCCCTTGAGTTCTGTAAGTATCCGGAGCCGGGATTTCCCAGATTTACTCTTTTGCCTTTCAGGTCTTTGATATCTTTAATGCCGCTCTTTTCTGATGCGATCAAGGTAATTGATTCCGGGTGAACTGAAAATACAGACCTCAGATCAGTTTGCTTTCCGGATTTGGACCACTCGGCCAGTCCGTTGTATGCCTGATACTGCCTGTCCGACTGAACAACGCCAAATTCCAGGTCCGCATTTAGTACCGCATTGACGTTGAATACTGAACCGCCCGTTGATTCAACAGTCGCCTTAATGCCGTACTCGTCGAATTTCTTGTTAACCATTTGGCTTATAGCACCACCCGTGGGATAATAGATTCCCGTTACGGCTCCTGTGCCTATTGTTACAAAATTGACCTCTCTGTCTTTACATCCTCCCAAAAGAATACTGATAGCAATAAGAACAACTATATAAGAGCGTTCTTTCTTCATGTGCTTGCCTTCTGTGGGCCTCTGTTTGAATTTATACGTGCTATTATAAGAGAAAGAATTGATTTATGCAAAAATAAGTGGCCGCGCAAATCTAATTCTACTTTTGTTAATCCGCCCCTTAAAAGAAGCGGGGCCTATACCGTTTGATTCGGTATAGGCCCCCGAACTGATGCGAATCCGTTGACCTATCGTCTGTCATTACGTCTGCGGCCACAGTTGCTCGTCAACCCACGAATCCGCTATTTCAGCATAATTCAGACCGTCTTCATCCATGTCAAAACGGCTTGTCGAACGGTAAAGTTATACCGGCCAGTCCCGCCACCTCAGCGTCCGTCAAAACACGGTTATAGATGTAGACATCATCGACGAGGCCGGGGAAGTAATTGTTATTATCCTGACGCTTACCTATGTGGACATTGTCAGGGGTGTTGAGATTCCTGTCACCGCTGCCGATGAGCAGGCCGTCTCCGTACCACTTGATCGTCGTGCCATCGTACGAGGCGGCCAGATGGTGCCACTCCAAATCGACCGGCAATATGTCCTGTTCCCAGCCGTAGACGTGGATACCATAGTAGCCGTGGGTTGTACTGCCTGTGTCACCCACGAGCTCGATATCGAAGTGTCCGTTGTCTCCAGATGGGCCGGTGAAACCAAAGACGTCTACCCATTCAGGGAAGGTCAGGTTAGTAGCCTTTGCCCAGCCGGCAATCGTCCTCGGGTCAGCGCCACTTATGCCAACAGCACCAGCACTGACATAGTCATCAGTGCCATCGAGGTTGATCGCCTGGCCAATCTTGCCCGCTGCATAGGTTGGACCGCCAGATGGTGTACCGTGGTTGGCCCCGGCACTGTCGTTAGTATTGCCTTCAAATTCGTAGTGCGCTACCAGACCAGCCGGGTCAGGATGCACCGGTGTGATCAACTGACGTCCATAAGGATACAACCTGATATCGTCAAAGTACAATTTACCGGCGGCGCCGTTGCCGTCAATCCCAACAGCCAGCTTCGTGATACTCTGCAGGTTGACGCCTAACGATGCCAGGTCAATATTCCATGCTTGCCACGTTGCTCGCGCTAAGTTACTGGCCTCGCCATCGTATGTAACTTTGGAGCCGTTGACCTTCACATACAGCTGGCCAGTGTTGCCTGCAGTGCCGTGGAAGTGCACTGCCAATGTCACAACGCCAGATACAGTCCAGTCCTGGGCCGGCGTCAGCGTCAGCTCGGCCTCCGAATATGCTGCACCGCCGGTGTTGGTGTAGAAGAACGGCATCGACTGCTTACCACCGTGAACGATATCCTGCTCGCAGAACGGAGCATTCTCATAACCGACGACAGAACCGTTTGTCGCGACGCCGTATCCGTCTATCCACACGTTAAATATCCTCTTGCTGCCGGGTTCACCGGTTTCAAGGTCATTGTAGCTCTCGAAATCGTCCACGATGATATGGTCGCTTGTTGTAAAGCTCCAGATGGCACTTTCCCAGGTAGTTATGGTCTCGGCCTCATTGACTTCATTAACCTTCCAGTAGTGAGT
>CAYGBH010000143.1:0-9289 GCA_964348055.1 uncultured Pirellulales bacterium | reverse complement strand
GATTCGGACTTCGATGAAATCGTGCGGCGGACCGGGCTGGATAAAATCGTTGAATATTTCAGGGACAAGGGGCTGGAAATCTCTTTACTTGACCTGCGGCGTGAACGTTGGCTGCAAAGAAATGGTGTGACCTATAAACGAGAGTCACTGCCTGGCGATCCTGCTGGCTATACGACAATCAATTTGGATGAGGGTAGCGAGTTCGCATACTATCCGCTCAACGGCAGATTCTACGGTGCGGATTACGACATCGAGGAAACCGCTAAATACCATGGAAACGGACACCACGCCTATGTGCTTTGTCGAAGTGTGATGGATGCGGATGTTTTGATAAACCTGCCGAAAATGAAAACACATAAAAAGACAGGTGTTACGCTGAGCTTGAAGAATATGGTAGGTGTGAACGGGTACAGAAATTGCCTGCCGCACCACACTTTTGGAACACCATCTGAGGGCGGAGATGAGTTTTCTGCCAGCAACTTACAAAACAAGGTCCAGGGACGAATGATCGTTGGTTTCAAAAAATGCCTAACTGCTATGGGTGGTTGCGGGGGACCTCTTTCGCGATCGCTGCTGAAAGTGGGAAAATCCGTTTTTGGGGATACCAGCAGAGTCGTTCGTTCAGGTAACTGGCATGGCAACGATACAGCCTGGCGAATGGTTCTGGATATTAATAAATGCTTGTTTCATTTTTCATCAGATGGAAGTATCCGAGCAAAACCTCTGCGATACATGACTCTGGTCGATGGAATAGTCGCAGGCGAAGGTGATGGTCCGGTGGCGGTTGAGGCCAAGCCATGCGGCATCATCGTGACCGGCTTTAATCCCGTCACCGTGGACACTGTTTGTGCTACGCTGATGGGATTTGACTACAGAAAATTATGTATGCTTAGAGAAGCATGGAATATAAAGGATTATCCGTTGGTTAACCACTCGCCCAGTGACATTGTCTGCAAATCTAACATACGACAGTGGGATGGCCTGTTCGCTCAACTTGAAGAAAGAGAGCGGCTGGGATTTCGCCCGCATTTCGGGTGGATAGGCCATATCGAGCATGAAAAGTCCGAACGAAAGCTGGAGAGCAAGTGTGAATTTTGAACCTCTTTATCAGTGTCTTCCAGTCTTCTTTCAGAATACCCTGTGCAGTCTGTATGGAGCATGGCTTATTCGGAGGCGATATGGGAATGGCTACAAAGCGATAGAACGAGAGGTTTTTGAACGAGATCGATGGACTGAGGAACAGATAAAAGCCTTTGCTCGCCAACGATGCCAGGCCATGGTGAAACACGCTGTGAGTACTGTTCCATATTACCGTCGACTATTTGCAGAAATGCACATTGATCCTCAAGATATCCGTGGACCTGAAGACTTAACGGCTTTGCCAATTCTGGATAAGGAGACAGTTCAACGGAACTTAGCTGATTTTCACAGCGAGCTAAAAACCCAGATGCGATATAGCACAATGCATACCAGTGGCACAACCGGGGCCGGGCTGATTTTCCCAATGACGCTGGAGGCCGAACAAGAGCTATGGGCCATATGGTGGCGATACCGTACTCGTTTTGGTTTGGACCGGAATACGTGGTATGCTCACTTCTATGGAAAATCCATAGTACCCTTCGAGAGATCGAAACCACCTTTCTGGCGTGTCAACCGACCGGGCCGACAAATCCTTTTTAGCGCCTACCATATGAGTGAGCATAATCTTCATTATTATGTGGACGAGCTAAATCGCCGACATCTTCCATGGATCCAGGGATATCCTTCGCTCTTGGCGTTACTCGGATCCTTTGTGTTGGAACAGGGATACGAGTTGAACTACAGGCCTAAGGTGATCACGGTCGGGGCTGAAAGTCTCCTACCGCAGCAAAAGCTGCTCATCGAGAAGACCTTTGGAGCGCCCTGCCGGCAGCATTATGGAATGGCGGAAGGCGTGGCCAATATCTCGGAATGCCCGGAAGGTAATCTTCATGTGGACGAGGATTACGCCCATATCGAATTCCTTCCCGTGGATAGCGACTCATATCGTATTATTGGAACTAACTATACCAACTATGCCTTCCCGCTAATCCGCTACGACGTTGGTGATCTAGCCCAACTTGAAGATCCAGAGAAAAGGTGTCCATGCGGATTTACAGGGAGATTGGTCAGGTCAATCGACGGCAGGAAAGAAGACTACGTTCTAACACCCGACGGTCGACACATTGGCCGGCTCGATCACATCTTCAAGGACATGGTCAACATTAAGGAATGCCAAATATTCCAGGAGCGTGTGGAGCGAGTCGTTTTCAGAGTGGTTCGCGGCAAAGAATACACTGGAAAAGACGAAAAGATGCTTCTGCATGAAGCCCGCACGCGGCTCGGAAACCGGATAGAAATAGTCATTGATTACGTTGAAGCGATTGAGCGGACAAGCCGGGGAAAGCTACGATTTGTAATTTCGAAGATTCCCGGTGCCCAAATAAACAACCTTGAAGGCAAAAACTCTTGAAACAACTTGCACAAAAACTCAAAAACGGAGAAATACAGGTTCTTGAAGTACCGCTTCCGGTGCTTGGGCCAGGGAAGGTGCTGGTGAGAAATCACTATTCGCTGATTAGTCCTGGAACAGAAGGCAGTTCTGTAACTGCAGCAAGAAAGAACTTGGTGGGAAAAGCAAAAGAACGACCACAGCAGGTAAAACAGGTAATTGATACACTAAAAACACAGGGTCCTGTTCAGACCTACAGAGCAGTCGTGAAAAAGCTTGATTCCTATTCGCCCCTTGGGTATAGCTCTGCCGGAGAGGTAATAAGGGTGGCCTCCGATGTGCAGGGTTTTGTCGTGGGTAATCTTATTGCCTGTGGAGGGGCTGGTTATGCAAACCATGCGGAGATAATAGCCGTTCCAAGCAATCTATGCGTGAAGCTCCCTGAGAATGCCGATTTGAAAAGAGCGGCTTACAACACAGTAGGTGCAATTGCCTTACAGGGCATAAGACAGGCCGATTTGAGGATTGGAGAGACCTGCGCTGTGGTAGGACTCGGACTTATTGGCCAGTTAACTTGTCTAATTCTCAAGGCTGGTGGTATTAAGGTTGTTGGAATAGACATAAATCCAGGCATGGCAGAAATTGCCTCAAAACACTGTGCGAATCTGGCTTTTATAAGGGAAGAACCTGGATTAGCTAAAAAGATAGGTGAGTTTACCGAAGGGATTGGAGTAGATGCCATCATTATTACTGCTGGCACACGTAGTCTTGACCCGGTAAACTTTGCTGGCCGGATCGCACGAAAAAAAGGTCGGGTTGTGGTTATTGGGGCTGCACCAACAGGTTTCGATCGAGATCCCTATTGGTACAAGAAGGAACTGGAACTGCGCATGTCATGCTCTTATGGGCCCGGCCGCTACGACACCGAGTATGAAGAGAAGGGGATTGACTATCCGGCAGCGTATGTCCGCTGGACAGAGAAGCGGAATATGCTGGCGTTTCAGGAACTGGTGCATTCAGGTCGGATTCCTATCGACTACCTAACTACCCACGAATTCCCACTCGAAGAATCTGCAAAAGCCTATGATATGATCGTGAGTCGCAGCGAGCCCTTTCTTGGTATCATTCTGAAATACGATGTTCACAAGCCGATAGCACGGCATCGAATCACGATCAGACCTGCTAAGGCTGAAGGCCGGGTAAACATTGCCTTTATCGGTGCGGGGAGCTACGCACAGCAGAATCTTCTGCCAAATATACCACGCAATGATAACGATGTGACCTGCGTCGGCATCATGACAAATTCAGGTACAACATCAAAGCGTGTTGCCGAGAAGTTCAACTTTCAATTCTGCACATCTGAACCCAAGGATATCTTCGAAAACAATGCCATCAACACTGTGTTCATCGCTACGCGGCACAACAGCCATGCAGAATATGTCAAGTCGGCCCTCACGGCCGGAAAGCATGTGTTCGTGGAAAAGCCGCTCTGCCTGACTGAGGAAGAGTTGAGTGAGATTGAAGAGCTATACAACAACTCGAACCATTGCTGCCAGTTGATGGTCGGGTTCAATCGGCGATTTGCCCCACATGCTGTGGAACTGAAGAAGCACTTAGGTGATACCCCGATTTCCATGCTCTATCGAGTTAATGCCGGTTCGATTCCGGGAGATAACTGGATCCAGGATAAGGAGATCGGCGGCGGGCGCATTATCGGGGAGGCTTGCCACTTCATCGATTTTCTAACTTGGCTCTGCGGAGCTCTTCCCAGACATGTACACGCGGTAGCTATCCCTGATCCCGACGGTTTGAACGACACGGTCAGCATCAACCTGCAATTCGCAAATGGTTCGATAGGTAGTCTCAGCTACTTCTCGAACGGTTCCAAAGAGATGCCTAAGGAGTACATTGAAATCTACAGCACCGGCCAAATTGGTATCATCAGAGACTTCAAGGAACTGGAGATCCGTTCAACCGGCAAGCCCCGTCGCAAGAAAAGCCTTGTCCAGGACAAAGGTCAAGCCCGTATGGTCAAGGCTTTCATTAAGAGCATCAAAAGGGGGGGATCACCGCTCATCCCCGCCGATGAAATCTCTGCTGTGACACGAACTACTTTTGCCGTACTGGATTCTTTAAGGACCCATCAGGCAGTTTCTCTCTGACTTTCTATGATTCAGGCTAAAGTTCAAAACTGCATCGAAGCGATGCTCTCCTATATCGAGTCGGCAGACTATGCCGGGTATGATCCCTATGATGCGCTGAACAGTCCGTTGATTCGACGCATTGGAAAAAACAATAAATGGGTGCGAATTGGGGCAATGCAACTGAACAGACTATCTCCAGTTAACCTCAGGCTATTGTTTGGTATTCGAAAAGGTCAAAATCCAAAAGGAGTGGGTCTTTTCCTTTGGGGTTATTCCAAGCTGTATGCGCTAACGAAAGAGCGGCGATATCTCGATAGAGTCGGTTATATCCTCAATATACTGGAACATCTTCAGAGTAGAGGATATTCAGGTCACTGTTGGGGTCACAACTTCGACTGGCAGAACAGAGTGATGTATGTTCCAAAGTACACGCCGACCATCGTGAATTCAGCCTTCATCGGTCATGCGCTCCTTGATGCTTATTCGCTCTGCCGCGTCAGTCGGGCATTGGACATGGCTATACCAATAAAGGATTTCATTCTGAGGGATCTCAATCGCCGATATGAAGATGATGGATTATGCTTTAGCTATACACCCTTAGACAACAATTTCGTACACAATGCGAATCTCTTGGGAGCCTCACTGCTCATCAGGCTTCATCGGCTGTGTGGTAATAGACTTCTGGAGGAGGCTGGCCTTGCTAGTCTGGCCTATTCTCTGAGCCACCAGCGAGATGATGGAGCCTGGAGTTATGCACAGACTGATCTACAGGGGTGGGTGGATTCATTTCATACCGGCTTTAATCTACAAGCTTTGCAGTACTTTATCGCTGAGGGGTACGGTTTCTATTGCCAGAAGCAATACGAATCAGGGTTGGAGTACTATACTGGCCACTTCTTCCTGGCGGACGGGACCCCCAAGTACTACGACAACAGAGTATTTCCCATAGACATACACAGCCCGTGCCAAGCAATCGTTGTTCTGTCGGATGACTTGGCAGGCCACCATGGCTTGGTTGACAGGATCCTCCAATGGATGTTGCAACATATGTTTGATCCTAAGGGCTACTTCTATTTTCGAAAGAGTCGTTTTCTCATGAACAAGATCCCTTACATGCGGTGGTCACAGGCTTGGGCATTTCATGCATTGACATCCTACAGTTACAATCTGGCCAAGCAACCACGGACTGTCTCACCGCACTTACTTTAGCCATGCGAATTTGGATCGATCTAACCAACTCTCCTCACGTGAACTTCTTCTCTGGGATGATTGAGCAGATTCGGAGTGACCATGAGGTTCTGCTAACGTGCAGGCCTCTGGCGAACACCATCGATCTCCTGAAGTTGAAGGGATTCGAGTACCATGTGATTGGAAGTCACTATGGGGCGAACAAGGTGAAGAAGAGCCTTGGATTCCCAATAAGAGTAATGCAACTATATTCGTTCCTGAAAGGGCGGCGGATTGACGTTGCCATATCCCATAGTTCGTTTTACTCACCTGTTGTGGCTCGATGGCTCGGAATACGAAGTATCTACCTTAACGACAATGAGCACGCCCTCGGTAATAGGATCTCGTTCTTATGTGCCAGCAGAATCATGATCCCCGAGTTTATATCCACTGAATTGGTCCACCGCCATTGGGGTAATCCGAAGAAAGTCATTCAGTATCCCGGAGTGAAAGAGGGCATCTATCTGTCCAACCTTGGTGGGTGCATTAACAAGCGAGCCTCCTACGAACCTCGTGCGACAGAGATCTTCATTCGACCTGAGCCGTGGACGGCACAGTACTATCGAGGCAAGGTGAACTTCATGGATGATTTGATCGTCAGTCTCAAAAAGAAATACAAAATCATTCTGATACCGAGGAGTAAGCAGCAGGCAGAACATTATGAGCAAGCTAAGTTTCAGGGTATCACGATTCCCCCAAAACCATTAACTCTTGAAGAGATGACATCACGATGCTCGCTTTTCATAGGGGCGGGCGGGACGATGACGAGAGAGGCTGCCGTTCTGGGGATACCAACCATCTCCGTATATCAGGGTGATCTGCTTGCCGTGGACCGCTATCTGATCAACCAGAGATATATGAACCACAAGCTGGACCTAACTGCTGGGTTTGTGGTAGATTTCCTTGACCGTCACAGAGGGCTGCCTCCCAATTCAGAGTTGCTTGACAAGGGCCGTGCAGCCTACAAGCTGATAACGGAGACGCTTCTGCTGGACCAGTCCCTTTCATCAAAATGAGGAGATGTCAATGCTGAGAGGCGCAGTAGTCGGTTTTGGCCGAATGGGCCTTACCCATTTTTCTATCTTGAATAACCATCCAGAGGTCAAGTTTGTCGCCGTATGCGACTCATCCTCATTCATATTGCAGAATGTGGCCAAACATATGGGGTTGGCTACATTCACAGATCACTGGAAGATGATCGACAGTATAGACCTCGATTTCGTTATTGTGGCAACACCGACTGCGCTTCATGCGGAGGCCGTTGGCCATGCGGTCGAGCGGGGACTGCATGTGTTTGTCGAGAAGCCATTCTCCCTAAACCCCGACCAGGGTCAGCACTTGGTGAATCTGGTTCAAGGTAAGAGGCTGGTTCATCAGGTGGGGTATGTGGTTCGATTCAATGATGTATTCATGGAGGTGAAGAAGCTTCTGGCTACCAGAGTGATCGGCGACCTATTAGTCTTCAAGATGGAAATGAGTGGGCCGACCGTGTTGCACGGTGTGAAGAACGGCTGGCGTTCGAAAAAGACGGAAGGAGGGGGATGTCTATATGACTTCGCCTCACATAGTATCGATTTAATCAACTATCTCATTGGACCGCCAGATGAGATTGTCGGGACTGTACTACAGAGCATTCACTCTGCTGGTATTGAGGACGCCGTGAGTTCTACCTTTGTGTATAAGAATGGTGTGCGCGGCAACCTACTTGTAAACTGGAGCGATCCATCTTATCGAAAGCCAGTCTATCGATTTGAGGTACAGGGCAGAAATGGTAAGATCATCGCAGACCTACATGCCTACAAGGTCTTCTTTCTAGATCCGCCATTATTTGATGGATTCACACGAGGCTGGAATCAGAGGTACATCACAGACCTCGTGGAGCCCGTCCGGTTCTACGTACGGGGTTTCGAGTTTACTCGCCAGTTGGATTACTTCATAGAGTGCGTCATACGGGGCCAGCCGAATCACATGTGTTCCTTTGAAGATGGACTTGCAGCAGACATAGTCATATCGCGGATACGGAAGAATGCAGAGTCGAGCGGTACAGAGTATGGATAGAATTATCTTTGGCGATAACCAGTTTTTCGGCATCAATCATATGTCTGAGGAAAAGGCCCAGGTACAGGCAGAGCGATTCAAGGACTCTCAGGCCATCATCAATGTGATTGATGCGGCTTATGCATGTGGAATCCATGCTTTTATGTTTAACACCCATGATCGGGTTGCAGAATTGTGTGACCACTTTCGGGCAAATCTTGATAAGTACTCAGATATTAGGCTCTATCCATCGATACCCTATGCGCACAAGTATGCAAATGTCGTCAATGAGAAGGGCATATTGGGTGCTCTTGGCGAGTTCATGTTCGCCGGGTGGACTGCCAGACAGGTGATCAGCACGTTCATCCGGGGAGGGAGAAGTGTGATCAACAAGGATATGATCGAAGTCATGAAGCTCCTTGTAGACGCCGAGATGAGGATGTTCAGGGAACTGAACGTCAGGGCCGTTTTCTTGCAGAACATAATGACAGATCTCCTCTTAGGACTTGGGATCAAAGACATATTCATTGCGTTCGCCAGTCATATCAGAGCCACCTATGGCGTTGACCCTGCGTTCAACACTATGAACATGTCTCATTTGGTTGATTTCCTGGAAGAGTGTGGGATCAGAAATCCAATTGTGTGTTCCTCAATCAACAAGGTGGGCTATTTGATGTGCCCAAACCGGGAGGAATACGAGAGAACTCTGTCGACCAAGCAGTTCAGGCCTATGGCCATGTCAGTGTTAGCGTCTGGTGCTGTACCTGCGGATGAGGCCATTGATTATGTTTGCAGGCTCCCGAATATTCAAGGGATTGTTTTTGGGGCCTCATCAAAGGCACATATTAACGAGACGAGACAGATGATACTCTCTCGGTGGGGAACAAGAGCACTCCCCTGCACTGGCTCATGACTATCGTTACTACGACTGTCGGGGCTTTTAAAGATAGTGTTTACTATCTGCTACAGCATGGCGGATTTGAATCGCCGGATCGTATCAGCGTGGTATTTGATTGCGGGCCGTTAAGGGATAAGAGCCCTTGCGGAACATAGACATGCGAATGCCTTGAGTTTCACTCTCCGGGCGTTCGGCAGAGACGTATTGATTGACCTGGAGACGCACGATTACTTCAGTTATCCAAAATGGCGGGAGTATTTCCGTAGTACGCGAGCGCATAACACGGTCGTTATTGACGGCCGGGACCAATCTGAGATGCTGGGTCTTTTTCTTTGGGGCAGGAAAGCAAAGGCTGATTGTCTGAGTTGGCAGCCCACGGATGTCGGGGGCAAGGTAATCGGTGAACATAATGGTTATACCCATCTGAAGGATCCTGTTATCCATAAACGTATGATTGATCTGGACGGCCAGGAGCTTGTGGTACGTGATGACATTATTGCTCGCGGAAAACAC
>CAYGBH010000142.1:0-9329 GCA_964348055.1 uncultured Pirellulales bacterium | reverse complement strand
TGGTTCTGGCTAACAATGGACGGATCGACCCCACGCAAATCGCCGATTACATCGCTGTTGGAGGATACGCTGCACTGGCAAAGGTTCTGACTTCGATGACACCCGATGAAGTTATAGAAGAAATCATGAAGTCGGGTCTCCGCGGCCGAGGTGGCGGTGGATTTCCAACCGGCCGTAAGTGGCGAGCCGCAAGAGATTCAAAGGATAATACAAAGTATGTTATTGCAAACGGCGATGAGGGCGATCCAGGAGCCTTTATGGACCGCTCGCTAATGGAGGGATCGCCGCACTCTGTAATCGAGGGGATGATAATAGCCGCCTATGCCATTGGTTCATCCCAGGGGTACATATACGTTCGCAACGAATACCCACTTGCTGTAAAACATCTTACAATAGCCATCGAATCCGCACGCAAGGCGGGACTGCTGGGTAAGAACATCTTAACCAACGGATTCAGTTTTGACGTCCGGATAAATCGTGGAGCAGGGGCCTTTGTTTGTGGTGAGGAAACAGGACTCATTGCATCGCTGGAGGGCTTAGTCGGGGAACCACGCCCCAAGTACGTGCTGCCTGTTGAAAAGGGCTTGTGGGGCAGGCCATCCATAATTAACAACGTCGAGACCCTGGCAAATGTACCTCCTATCGTCCTGAAAGGCGCCAACTGGTTCGCCTCGCTTGGAACTCAGAATAGCAAGGGCACAAAGATCTTCTCGCTGGTTGGAAAGATAACAAACACAGGGCTGGTCGAGGTTCCTATGGGCATCACACTGCGGCAGATTGTTGACGAAATCGGCGGCGGGATACGTGACGGCAAACGTTTCAAGGCCGTCCAGACCGGAGGCCCATCCGGCGGATGTATACCTGCTGAACACCTCGATGCCAGGGTAGACTTCGACGAGCTGACGAGGTTGGGTTCGATGATGGGCTCCGGTGGTATGATTGTTATGGACGAGGACACCTGCACGGTAAAGGTCGCCAAGTACTTCACCGACTTTCTCCAGAAAGAATCCTGCGGCAAATGCACACCCTGCCGCGAGGGCTTGTCCCAGATGCTGTACATTCTCGACCGCATAACCGATGCAGAAGGACAGGTCGGCGATGTAGAGAGACTTGAA
The DNA here is from genome assembly GCA_964348055.1 of uncultured Pirellulales bacterium. GTDB lineage: Bacteria > Planctomycetota > Phycisphaerae > Sedimentisphaerales > Anaerobacaceae > JAUXAL01. Next base: position 8,214 of record CAYGBH010000142.1, on the reverse strand, counting down.
GAGTTAGCGGAACTGTTAGAAGGAACAGCTCTATGTGCCCTTGGCAAGACTGCAGCAAACCCCGTTATCTCCACCATACGATATTTCCGCAGCGAATACGATGCCCACATCCTGGACCGGCGCTGCCCGGCAAAAGAGTGTCGCGGCCTGTTCCGTTACGAGATTGATGAGCAGGCCTGCAAGGCATGCGGCATTTGTTTGAAGAATTGCCCGGCTGATGCTATCACCGGCGAAAAGAAGGTCCCACACGTGATTAACCAGGAGAAGTGCACACTCTGCGGAACGTGTTGGGAAAAGTGTCCCTTCACTGCGGTATTGAAAGTATGAGCAAAGGTGAACTAATGCCTACGGTAACGATAGACGGATGTAAGGTCGAGGTTGAAAAGGACGCCACCGTTCTTGATGCCGCAAAAAAGGCTGGGGTCTGGATTCCGACCCTCTGCTATAGCCCCGCTGTTTCAAGCGATGCATCGTGTCGGCTTTGCATGGTGGAACTCGACCGTGGCGACTGGAGGCAGCTTATCACCGCATGCAATTATCCGGTACGCCAGGACATCGTCGTTTACGCCTCGAGCCAAGGGGCTCAGCAAGCCCGTCGTGGCGTCATGGAGCTGCTGCTTGCCAGGGCACCGGAAAGTCAAGAGCTCAAGGCATTGGCCGAGCGTATGGGCGTGAAAGAAACGCGTTACCCGAAGGTCACAGAGAGTCAGCGAAATTGCATTCTCTGCGGCTTGTGTGTTCGAGTCTGTGAGGAAATAATCGGCAAGGCGGCTATCGGGTATGCAGGACGCGGCGTCGACCGGGCCGTGGCGGCGCCATTTCGGCAGCCTTCTGAGGATTGCATCGGCTGTGGGGCGTGTGCCGCCGTCTGCCCCGTGGGAACAATCAAGGTGAGGATTCATCAAGACCAGCAGGAAGTAGAGATATCTCCGTTTAAGTCACGGGCGAAGTTACTCCTCTGCCAGCAGTGCGGGGCAGCGATAGTGAGCGCGCAGGTAAGTGAGCAGGTCCTGGGTAAAGTCGAAGCGATGAATTATGAAGAATTCCGTGAACGTGCAGGGCTGTGTCCAAAATGCAAAAAATTGCACACCGCTGCCCGGCTGAAAGCTGCTATGGCTCACAAGACAGGGAGTGTAACCTGATGCGATGATGTCAAAGTCAAACGGTTCTGCTTGAACTCATAGATGAAATATGATATTTTACAGGATTTAAAATTCCTGTAGTTGACTAATTATTTAGGAATTGCCTATGGATCCAAAGAAACGTAGTACCGACAAAGCAGCACAGGAAATGATAGGTCACATGGCCGAAGCAGGCCAGCAAAACGCCTGGGACAGGCTTGAAGCACAATCGCCGCAGTGCGGCTTTGGGAAACTGGGGGTCTGTTGCCGCTTTTGCAGCATGGGGCCGTGCCGAATTGACCCATTCGGAGAAGGACCCCAGTTTGGGGTCTGCGGTGCTGACGTAGATACCATCGTGGCCCGTAATTTTCTAAGAGCGGTCGCCGCCGGTACCAGCGCCCACAGCGACCACGGACGCAGCGTGGCCGAGGTGTTCCTCGCAGCCGCCAGAGGCGAAGCACCAGACTATCAATTCAAAGATACCGTTAAACTTTACAAAGTAGCTGAGGAGTTGGGCGTTGAAACCAAAGACCGCTCGGTCAACGAGATTGCTGAGGATATCGGGAAAATCGCGCTGGCTGAGTTCGGCAAGTCGCAAGGCCACCAGTTGATGGCCCAGCGTGCCCCGAAACCACGCCAGGAAATCTGGCAAAAGCTCGGCATTACCCCTCGCGCCGTTGACCGTGAGGTGGTCGAGGCACTGCACCGAAGCACAATGGGCGTGGACCAGGATTACAAAAACATTATTATGCACGCCAGCAGAACCGCCCTCGCCGATGGATGGGGAGGCTCCATGCTGGCCACGGAGTTACAGGATATTCTCTTCGGGACCCCTTATCCGGGTCGCGGCGAGGTCAATCTCGGCGTCTTAAAGGAAGACGAAGTAAATATTATCGTTCACGGTCACGAGCCCATCCTGTCGGAAATGATAGTTGCCGCCTCGCAGGACAAAGACCTGCTCGCCGAGGCGGAAAAAGCCGGCGCAAAAGGAATCAACGTTGCAGGCATTTGCTGCACGGCCAACGAACTGCTGATGCGTCACGGAGTTCCAATCGCCGGCAACTTCCTCAACCAGGAGTTGGCCGTAGCCACCGGCGCCGTCGAGTTAATGGCAGTCGATGTACAATGTGTAATGCAGGGATTAGCCGAAGTTGCCAAATGCTTCCACACAAAACTAATTACTACCGCCGATAAGGGAAAAATCCTCGGCGTCAAGCACGTTCCAATGGAAGAAAAAACCGCACTGAATACTGCCAAAGAGCTGGTCAAAATAGCAATCGAAAACTATACAAGTCGCGGCCAGGTCAACATCCCCGACGGAAAGGAAAGGGTTGTCATAGGCTTCAGCCACGAATCCATCAACTATATGTTAGGTGGCAAATACCGTGCCAGCTACCGCCCCCTGAACGACAATATTATAAACGGCCGAATCCGCGGCGTCGCAGGCATTGTCGGCTGTACCAACCCGAAAGTACCGCAGGACTTTACCCATACGACCCTTGCGAAAGAATTGATTAAACAGGATGTCCTGGTGCTGACCACCGGTTGCGCCACTATTGCCTGCGGAAAACAAGGCCTGACAAATCCCAAAGAGGCGCTGGAATTAGCTGGGCCTGGTCTCAGGGAAGTCTGTGAAGCCGTGGGCATTCCGCCGGTTCTCGCCTGCGGAAGCTGCGTGGACAACTCCCGCCTGCTGGTGGCATGTACCGAAATCGTAAGGGAAGGCGGCCTCGGCGAGGACATATCAGAGATACCAGTCGCAGGTGCCTGTCTGGAATCGATTTCTGAAAAAGCAATCGCCATCGGCCAGTACTTTGTCTCCAGTGGCGCACTGGTAATTTTCGGAGAACAATTTCTGCCCGTCTCAGGCAGCAAAAACGTCAGCGATTACCTGTTCGGCGGAATTGAAAAAGACCTGGGCGGTCGTTGGGCGGTTGAATCCGACCCTGTCAAGGCCGCCAAAATGATACTGGAACATATCGAAAGCAAACGCGATACTCTGGGAATTAATGTAAAAGCCGAGCGAAAGCTTTACGATATGGCGGACCGAAGAGCATTAAGTGTAGAGTAACAACCGGATGCTCGATGCCGGATACCAGTTGAGTATCGAGAATCGAGGAAAGGCTAACTTATGTCAAAAATTATTGCATCAGCAGCCATACGAGGCGCTCATAAAATAGCCAAACAGGCCGAAGAAATTTTAACGCGAGCTATAAACGAAAAGGGGGAAGATTGCCGGGTCGAGTTTCCGAACACCGGTTATTACATTCCGATTATTTACTCTATGACCGGCAGAGCGGTAAAAAAACTGGCCGATTTCAAAGATGTAATGCAGGATGTAAAGGACTTACTCCCGCCGCAGGTCGATGATGATTTCTGGGTGCCTTATCTGGGCCATGCCCTCGATGCTGGTATGGCAACGCTTTTTGCAGAAGAGATTATCGAGGCCTGCAAGTATCTAATCGGGCCTAATCCGGTGGAAGGCATCTGGCTGGGAGCAGCGGACGATGTAATCTTGCGCGAGCGCGGTATCCAGTTTGTCGACGGCACGGCGCCCGGATTTGCAGCAGTCGTCGGCGCTGCACCGGACGTGGAAACGGCCGTCGATATAGCCCGTAAGCTGCAGGAACGATGCCTGTACGTTTTTATGTCCGCCCACCATAACGGCGCCACTTTTGCCGAGCAGCTCATCGAAGGCGGCGTGCAGTTAGGCTGGGAAACGCGGCTGGTACCCTTTGGCCGGGAAATCACCTCGGCGATATACTCCCTCGGTTTTGCCAGCCGGGCCGCGCTTAGTTTCGGAGGCGTCCAGGCCGGCGATTTCCGGCGAAACCTGCTCTACAACAAAAATAGAATCTTCGCCTTTGTTATGCCTCTCGGTAAGGTCATCGATGAATGGTACGCTACAGCCGCCGGAGCGATTAATTATGGTTTCCCCGTCATCGCAGACTCCGATATCCCGGAGATTCTGCCCACCGGCGTATGCACGTATGAACACGTGGTTTCTAAAATTCCCCATGACCAGATCGTAGAGAAAGCTATCGAGGTTCGCGGCCTGAAGATAAAAATAACGGAAATACCAATACCGGTTTCGGTCAGTCCCGCGTTTGAAGGTGAACGTATCCGCAAGGAAGAAATGCACTGCGAGTTTGGCGGCCAGAGGACGCCGGCGTTTGAATGGCTTCGAATGCGGGACATCAGTGAGGTTGAAGACGGCAGCGTTGAACTGGAGGGTTCGGACGTTGATTCGGTTGAAGCAGGCGGGCAAATGCCGCTGGGTATTATAGTCGAAGTGGCCGGAAGAAAAATGCAGGCCGATTTTGAACCGGTGCTGGAGCGGCAGATACATACATTTATGAACGAGGCACAGGGACTGTGGCACATGGGTCAGCGAGATATGAACTGGATACGAATCAGCAACGACGCTGCAAAGGCAGGATTCAAACTTGAGCATATCGGCAAGCTGCTGCACGCCAAGTTTCATGAACAGTATTCGAGCATTATAGACAAGGTGCAGGTTAAGATATTCACAGACCAAAAGCAGGTCGAAGAGCTGCGTGAGCAGGGACGGGCTGTGTACGCCGAGCGTGATGCGCGATTGGCCGGTATGCAGGATGAAGACGTAGAGACGTTTTACTCCTGCACACTATGCCAGAGTTTTGCTCCGAACCACCTCTGCGTAGTCTCACCGGAGCGGCCGGGTTTGTGCGGTGCTTACAGCTGGCTGGACTGCCGGGCGGCGTATGAGATAACTCCGTCGGGCCCGAACCAGCCTATCTCGAAAGGTAACTGCATCGAGCAAACCATCGGACAGTGGGACAAGATAAACGCATTCGTTCTAAAGACCAGCGGCGGTAACGTCGAGCGAATGAGCCAGTACAGTATGATTACCGACCCGATGACCTCCTGCGGCTGCTTCGAATGTATCGCTGCGGTGCTGCCATCCACCGGTGGCATAATGATTGTCAACAGAGAATTTGCCGAGATGACACCGTGCGGCATGAAGTTCTCCACGCTTGCCGGCACCGTCGGCGGCGGACAGCAGACGCCGGGGTTCATCGGGCATTCGAAGCACTACATCAACTCAAAGAAATTCATAGGCGCCGAAGGCGGAATCAAGCGAATAGTATGGATGCCCACGATGCTGAAAGAAGAAATCAAGGACACTTTCGTAAATAGAGCAGACGAGCTCGGCCTTGGCGGCGAAGAATTTCTCGCCCAGATTGCTGATGAAACCACGGCCACGACAGAAGAACAGGTCTTGGAATTTATTAGCAAAAACGGTCATCCAGTAACCACTTTAGAACCTATGTTCTAAAGACAGAGGACAGAGAACAGAGGACAGATAATCTGACCTCTGACATAAGGAGAAGTATTATGGCACTTACAGGATTAGACATATTCAAACTCCTACCAAAAACCAACTGTAAAAAGTGTGGCATGCCTACGTGTCTGGCCTTTGCTATGGCGCTTGCTCAGAAACGTGTCAAACTCGATGACTGCCCCGACGTTTCACAAGAGGCCAAGGACAAGCTCGCCGCTGCCGCCGCACCGCCGATGCGAAAAATCGTGTTCGGCAGCGGAGACAATCAGGTGCAGATTGGGCAAGAGACGGTGATGTTCCGGCACGAAGAGAAATTTCATAATCCGACTGTTCTGGCTGTTACCGTCTCAGACAAACTGACCGGCGACGATTTGTCCAAACGCATCGAGTCCGTAAACTCGCTGCAATTTGAGCGAGTTGGGACCAAGATTGGAGCCCAGGCCGTAGCTGTCATCAACGACAGCGGCTCACCGGATTCCTTCGCCCAGGCTGCGGCGGCGGTAAAAGACGCCAGCGACCTTGCTCTAATCTTAGTGACCCAATCACCTGAGGCAATGACCGCGGCCCTGGCCAAAACTAAAGAATCTATACCTTTACTTGCCTCGGCCACACCCGAAACGGCCGAAGCTATGGCGCAAATCGCCAAGGAAAACGGCTGCCCCCTCGCCGCACAAGCCGAATCAATTGAGGCCCTTTCTGAACTTACCGAAAAAATCGAAGCCCAGGGAGTAGAGGACATCGTATTAAACTTTGAGGCCCCGAGCCTGCGGGACCAGTTGTATAATCTGTCGAGGATGCGGGCCTTGGCGCTGAAAAAGGTCTTCAGGCCGTTAGGCTATCCGACAATATCATTTGTTCATGCCCGCGAAGCGGCGGCCCCTGACGGTGACGCAGACGCACAGGCCGCCACAGCTATAAGTCTGCTTTGCAAGTATTCAAGTATCGTTGTGGTCGATACTACCAGCGCCTATGCGTTTTTGCCTACGCTGACGGCCGTGATGAATATCTTTGCCGACCCACAGAAGCCCGTCCAGGTTGAGCCGAAGGTGTATCCTATCGGCGAACCCAATCCGAATTCACCGCTGATGTTCACGACGAACTTTTCACTGACATATTACACCGTGGAATCGGATGTCGAGGCCAGCAGAGTACCAAGCTATATCCTCGTGGTAGATACCGAAGGCACAAGCGTGCTGACGGCTTATTCCGGCGATAAGCTCAACGAAAAAACGGTATCTGACGCTATGACCAAACACGGTGTAGAAAACCTGGTTAAACACCGTAAGCTGATAATCCCCGGTTACGTAGCGGTGATGAGCGGCAAACTCGAAGAGGCCACAAACTGGGAGGTTATGGTTGGGCCCAGAGAGTGCTCGATGCTGCCTAAATACCTGCAGGAGGTCTGGAAATAAAAGATACTGGATGCTCGATCCTGGATGCTCGTAGAAGGAGAAAGCCGAGCATCGAGAATCGAGTATCGAGAATCGAGAATGAAAGAGAGCACAAAGAAAAAATTCAATGTCCGTTTCGAGCCAAGCGGGCTAAAAGCCCAAGTCCCCAGCGGAACCGTTCTGCTCGAGGCTGCTCATAAAGCGGGCATTTATCTAAGCAGCATCTGCGGCGGCGACGGCTATTGCGGCAAATGCAAAGTAATAATCGACCAGAGCGAACAGCTTCAAACCAGACCTACACCCCTGCTTACCCCGGATGAGATACGCGAGAATGTCGTTCTTGCCTGCCAGACCAAAGTGCTTTCCGATATGACTATAACCGTTCCCAAATCTCACAGTTTGGAAACGAGTCAAATACTTATGGACACGGACGCCCACAGATTCAGCGAGCTTGCCGGTGAGGTGCGGGCGGGATTGTTTAAGTATGACCCTTTAGTCCAGAAAATTTTTGTCCAGATGCCGTCGCCGACGGTGGACGACCATACGGCCGACCACGAGCGTTTATACCTGGCTATACGCGAGCAGATTCACGCCCCTATAATGCAAACTGGTTTCCGCATCCTCCAAAAACTTTCCAGATTACTGCAAAGTTCCCACTACAAGGTTACTGCAACCATAGGTCGCCGGGGAGAAACCACCGAGGTTATCGAAGTTGAGGCGGGCAACCACTGCAAAAGAAACTTTGCAGTCGCTGTTGACCTGGGTACAACGACCGTGGTAGCCCATCTTATCGACCTGACAAACGCCAGCACAGTAGACACCGAAGCCACATATAACAGCCAGATAAATTTCGGTGAAGACTACATCCGCAGAATCATCTACGCAGAAGAAAATGACGCCTTTGACGAGATGCAGAATCGCCTCGTGAATGATGTGAACAATTTGATAGTAACACTGGCATCAAGGAAGAAGGTCGACCTGCAGGAGATAACAACCGTAATATGCGCCGGTAACACGGCGATGGTTCATTTTTTGCTGAACCTGGACCCAACGCGAATCCGCAGAGAACCATACATCGCCTCAGCCAGCTTCGTACCGCCAATCCGGGCGGCGGAAGCGGGCATTCAAATCAACAAACGCGGTTTACTTTACTGCCTGCCCAGTGTGGCTGCTTATGTGGGCAGCGATATAGTAGCAGGCGTGCTAACAACGCGAATCTTTACCAAAAAAGACATCTCACTTTTTGCTGATATCGGAACAAACGGCGAGGTGGTTCTCGGCAATCGAGACTGGCTGGTTTGCGCCTCAAGCTCAGCTGGTCCTGCATTCGAAGGAAGTGGAGTCAAGCACGGCATGAGAGCCGGAGCCGGGGCTATTG
>CAYGBH010000141.1:0-9342 GCA_964348055.1 uncultured Pirellulales bacterium | reverse complement strand
GCTGAACCCGCAATAAACTTCTTTGCGGCCTCAAGCATCCTTTCCCTGCCCCACAATTCACCATCGAAGTTGGCTGCGTCAATCAGTCCGTCGGTATAGAACAGCAGACAATCGTTGTTTTTTAGCCCGATGGTTTCAACCTCATATTCGGCCCGCGGGTCCACTCCGAGCACAAGGCCACCTTTTTCCAATTCTATGGTTTGACCGTCTCTTATTAGCACCGTTGGCTCATGTCCACAATTGCAATAGGTTATAGTCTCTTGCTCGGCATCAATGATTGCGTAAAAAAACGTGATAAATTCACCGGTGCTGCACTCACTGTATGCCATTTTATTGAGCTTATGCGTAATTACCTGTATGGCCTTGCTGCCACGTTCAATGTCCACATAAGCCCGCACGGCGCTTCTAAAACAGCTCATCATAAGCGCCGCGGGAATCCCTTTGCCTATCACATCGGCAATCGACACGGCAATGCAATTCTCACTTATTTGAAGAAAATCGTAAAAGTCACCACCTACGTCAAAACACGGAATATAAGTAGCCGCGATATCCAACCCTGGTATCTGCGGAGCCTTTTCGGGAATCATTTTTCGCTGAACAAGTCCTGCCAGCCGGACCTGCTCGGCCATACGTGCGCCTTCAACCGCCTCTGCATAGAGCTTGGCGTTCGTTATCGCCACCGCACACTGTGAAGCAACCGCCCTGGCCAGCTGTATATCATCCTCGTCAAAGCGTCTCGGCCTCGGACTATAAAGCCGAAGCACGCCAATCGCCCTGCCTCTAAACTGCATCGCAACGGTAAGCTGACTGACAAGACCCTCCTTGATTGTCGCCTCTTTATATTTCACTCTGCCATCGACCCGCATATCGTCCAGCACCACCGCTTCGCCTGCAAAAGCAGCATTAACCACGGTGTCGTTTTTTGAAACCACTCCCTTGTTACGGTATTCCTCGCTGAGGCCGTATGTGCTTCGCATTTGTAAATCGTCGGTATTCTCATTCAGCAGTCGAATCGAGCAGGCCTTTACACCGACAATCCTCACCGCCGCTTCAGCCAACTTATCCAGCACCTCCTGAAGCGAAAACTCCCCGGCCACCAGCGTGGTAAGCTGATAAATTTGCTCATCTCTTTCAATTTGTCTCTTTGTCTTTTTTGCCATAATCGACCACTACTGAACCCCGACTGGATTATACTCAACTTGCCGCTCTTGGTGAACCTTAATTTATTCTACTGCTGCGGCTTGCATTAAGAGCTGTTTAAGGCTACTATACATGCCGATGTCCCAATTAGTTCAAATACGCAATACGATATACGCATTACGCAATACGAAAGATGGTTGCCAAACATATAATTTTCACCGGTCGCGTCCAGGGTGTCGGCTTTCGCTTTACCGCATATAATATAGCCCATCGCTATCAGCTAACTGGATTCGTCCGCAACTTGTTCGATGGCACTGTTGAGATGCTCGCTCAGGGTCGGCCTGAAGATATAGATGACTGCATACAGGATATAAAGGAGTCTTTTGTCGGCTACATGAGAGAGGCCAGAATCAAAGAAATCCCCCCCGACCCGCAATACACGGATTTCAAAATCACCTTTTAATGAAATGATACTTTTAGTCCTGGTTTCTTTTTCTTGAGGCGCGCCACACCTTCCTCGGTAATCTTAGTATCCCTCAGATGCAGATACTTGAGCGAACCGAGCCCTTCCAGATAAGCCAATCCAGCGTTTGTAATCTCGCAGCGGCTGAGCACTAAATATTCAAGAGATTTTAGGTCGGCGAGGCTGGCCAAATCATCATCGTCGATTTTTGTATCATTCACTATCAAACGCTCGAGTGATGTTAGCCCGGCCAAACCTGACAGACCCGCCTGGCCCAAATTAAAACGCATAAGTTCAAGCTCAACCAAATTGGGTAATTCCTGAAGAGCTGCCAGTCCTTCGCCGGTTATGGGGCTACTATATATATGTAATTTTGTCAGGGATTTTATGTCCTTCAGCTTTGCTAATCCGTCGTCGGTTACAGAGCTATGTTGTAGCCACAGTTTCTTAAGGGCTGGGAATTTTGCTAATTTTGCCATACTCGCATCATTGATATTTCGCCCCCCTGTATTGAGCTCTTCCAAGGATTGAAGTTTCGCTAATGTTTCCAGCCCTTTGTCCGTGATCGAATCATTGATGATGAACAGATATTTGAGCGACTTCAGCACCGACAATTGAGCCAGACCCGCATCGGTAATATTCGTATAAAACGGCAGATCCAGATGTTCCAGCGTTTCGAGCTGCCTTAGCTGCTTAAGCCCTTCATCAGTGACCTTTGTTTTTGTTAAGTGTAGTCTCTTCAACTTTTTCATCTGCCTGAGGTGAACCAGGCCGGCTCCGCTTATCTGGGTATCGTTAAGTCTCAGTACCTCCAATTCGGTAAGACCTGACAAGTGTTTCAAACCTTCGTCAGTAATGTAATTTCTATCTAAATACAATGTGCGCAGGGAAGCAAGATTCTTGATATGCTCCAGACCATCGTCATCTACGGATGTGCCGGCTATATAAAGGGACTTGAGCGTTTTTATCTTACCTACATGTACCATCCCCTCATTACCTACAGGCGCACCGCTCAAATGGAGATATTCCAAAGACGTAAGCCCGACAAGAGTAGCTAACTCATTGTCCCCGACATGTGTTGAAGAAAGGCGCAGCCACTTAAGATTTTTTAATTTCCTCAGATGCTTTAAACCGGTTCCCAGTATTTGTGTGTCTTGAAGATCAAGCTCTTGTAAACCGGACAAACTCGATATATCTTCCAGCACAGAATCGTCTACGTCAGGACATTCCCAGAAATTCATCTCTTGAATATCATCAGGTTTCAGACCGGCAAATGGCATACCGCCCTGCCACGCATCTTGACTTACATCAAGTCGCACAAATTTGTCTGCCGGCACCGCCACATCTCCTTTTGCCTGTCCTAACCGTTCCCAATAGCTATCTCGATCTCGCACATAAAGCTCTCCTATCGAGCGGTCCTTGGGAAAGTGGATGGTTCGTTTCTCACTAGCTTTCACCTTGACACCTGTGTTGCCAAGGATAGTAATAACTACAACCGCAAATATTGGGCACCTATATAAGTTCTTTTTGAAAAATGTAATCACGACAATTCCTCGCTTTATGTGACGCATCAGGCAATATATAATACGCAATACGATACTATTCTCCAAGATGCCGAATGACGCCGAGTTTGCGAGGCACTACAAGGTCTGCTGTTCTGGCTGGCTGGTCTTCTTTAACCTTATAATTAACGTCCATTATCTCAACAAATTCCGCCGTGTACTCCTTCAACACACCGCAGTATTCAAACACTTTGTCACCCTTAATCAGTTCAAGCACAACCTTATGGCCGATATATCTTTCCAACAAAGGCTCAAAAGATGTCCCCACCGAACCTATCAGTTCTTGTTTCATCTGGGAGACATATTTATCCTGAGAAGTCAATACCGCCCCGGCGGCAGTAGCTTTCTTGGCCTGACTCATTAAGAGGTTCACTATCTCCATTACCGAATCTCTTATTGTTTTGAAAACATTTATTATTTTCCTTTTAAGCCTTCGCAGCAGTGTCGGATGATACGTCCTTTTTAATTCTTTCTCTCTTTCTTTCTTATTATCTTCGCTCAACTCATCGTGGAAGCGAATCACAGCCTCGATATTAGAGTATTCGTACTTATATAAAATATAGCTTGCCTCATCGTGTCCGTCTTCGTCTTTATGTTTTTCCGGATAGACAAGTTCAAGTCCGGTATTTTCCACTCTCAATTTACCCCAGACTATCTTGCCGGATATCTCTTCCAGCGTTACCAAATTCCGCGAAAAATCCTTCAGGCACTTATCTCTGCTTCTTTTTCTGATAAAAACACCAACAGCCGCAGCAAAGATAATAAAAAGTATTGTTATGGCAGTTGCACCTTCACCAAACATGATATTTACTTAGCCCCTCAATTTATTGAGGGGTTCTCTCCCTTCAAATTTATTTGAGGCGGCGTGTTCAAACCTTCGCTAATATAACGATATAATTCTTGCCGTAATAATCGGCGCATTTCGGGCAGGTAGTATAGAAAAAGTACATCTTCTCAATCTTCCTGGCTTTCGATTCGACATAAGCCTTCATTTCTTTTATCCAGTTTCTGATATCCTTGTATGGCCCTTCAAAAACCTTGGTCAAAAAAGTCCCTGACACTTTTGCCATCTCTGCCCCCGGCACTTCCTTGGCCACTGCAATGTAGATGTCAGCTCCCCAAAGTGATTTCTCATCCGAAAGCATAACAGGCGTCGGCACAAGAGCCCCCACTTGCTGAATCCTTTCCATGTTCCTTACCATTACTTTTCCGAAGTTCAGCGGAATGTGGAAAAAACTCCTGACATGGTCTTTGACAAATAGTTTATCCTGAAAAGTCACTTCTTTTTCATCCCACGGCTCTGGATTAAACCTTGGGCAGCAGCCCGTTTCTGAATCTTCATAAAGCTTGTCCATAACTATCACCTCACTTTCGGCCTAATTTGGACGCGACCCCCTTATGTATTTCCTTATCTTAACAAGCTTCCAAATATCGTATAACATTTTACCCACAAAGAATATTCGCCGGTAGCCAAATTCGAGCAAAACTTTGACTTCACCTAAATACTTACTATATGCTTATACACTGTTAGCCCCTGCTTACAGGTATTCTCAATGCTAAATTATTCATCCTCCATCAAGAGCTTCTTTGTAACCCCTGCCAACAGTTTTATCCCCACTTCTATTTTTTCTTCATCTGAATTTGAAAAATTCAGTCTCAGAGTATTATTTCCGCCTCCGTCAACGTAAAACGCGTTTCCAGGTACGAAGGCGACATTCTTTTCTTTCGCAAGGTCAAATAAGCGTAATGAAGAGAGGCTCTCCGGAAGCGTCACCCACAAAAACATCCCTCCCTCAGGTTTTGTAAATTTAACTTCGTCCGGAAAGTATTTTTCTATCATCGACACCATTAAATCTCTCTGTCTTCTATAAGCCTCTCTTATTTTCAGAATATGTCTATCAATATCGTGGTCAACCAAATATCGAAATACAATCCTTTGCGAAAGGTAACTTGAATGCAGGTCGGATGCTTGTTTTGCAACAACTATCTTTGCCATCACATCCTTTTTGGCACAAATCCATCCGAGCCTTAATCCCGGTGAAACTATTTTTGAAAATGAGCCCAAAAGAACCACATTATCTTCGAGGTACTTTCTCATCGAAGGCAGATCTTCTCCCATAAACCTCAACTCACCATAGGGATCATCCTCAACCAAAATCGTATTACGACCTCTAAATATATCGGCAAGCCCCAGTCTTTTCTCTTTCGAATAGGTTATGCCCGAGGGATTCTGAAAATTAACAACTGCATGGAACAGTTTTATTTCATCGCTGTTAACCGCTTCTCCCAGCAAATCAATATCTATTCCGTCATCGAGCAGCGGTATAGGTTCAAATATCGGCTCATAAATGCCAAACGCCTGTATAGCACCAAGATAGCCCGGCCGTTCTATAACAACCCGGTCATCCTTGTTCAGAAATACTTTGGCGATCAAATCAAGACCCTGCTGTGAACCGTTTGTGATTAATATCTCATCGGAGCTTACTTCCAATCCTTTTTTCTCAAGATATCTTTCAGCAATATATTCTCTCAAAGGCAAATAACCCTCAGTTGTGCTGTATTGAAGGACATTTTCGCCGTCTTCGGCTAAAACTTTTGCCGATGCCTCAATGACCTCTTGCACCGGAAATAACTTCGGATTCGGCAGGCCTCCCGCAAATGAAATGACCTTGGGATCTTCGGTAACTTTCAGAATCTCTCTAATAAATGACTTATGGGTTTTAGCCATCCTATCTGCAAATAAGTTACTCATTTATTATCCTTACTTTCCGTATCAATTTGGCCTTATGCCTCTGGCTCTGCGAAACGCCGAAGGCCATTGGGACAAAACCACATTAGCACTTCAGTCGCAGACTTCTTATTCGCGCCCCTGCCGCTGCTATTTACTCTATGACGACCGCCGTACCTTTGGCAGAGGCCATCAAAAGTGACTTGTTTTTGGAGCCGACGTTGTCGTAGTCTAGTGCAAAACCAACAACAGCGTTTGCACCCAATTTCCTCGCTTCTTCTTTGGCCTCGGCAATAACATCATCTTGCATCGACTTCATAACTTCCTGATACGACTCCGACCGTCCACCGAAAATGTCACGAAAAGATGTGAATAAATCGCGGATAATATTGACGGCCCGAACGTTCCGCACAATCACGATACCTTTATATTCTTTGATCTTAATCCCGTCTAAAATCGGTGTCGTAAAGATTTGAACATCATCCATTGGATTTCGCTCTCCTTTCATCCTTCAAAACATTATCAATCCGTCTGATATAGACCGCTAATTCGTCGCCGATGCCATCGGGCCTCCTCCAGCTCTGGCTTCCAGCCGCGACATTCACTTCTGTTTGCGCTACCTCATTTCCGGTTATACAATCAAACCAGCGAAATTCGTAGGTCCCCGGCCTCATATCACTCAATCCAATTTTACCCCGCAGCTGCGGCGCGTAAGCAATGTAACTGAACCCCGGCAGCGCCAGCACATATTTTGCCCCTGCAAATCTGAGCTCATCGTGCGGCGACATTTCATTAAAATTGGTTGACTCAAAAAAACGCACCAGCCGCCCGCAGTCTTCAAGGTCGTCTCTTGCCGTGCTGACAATATCCATCCCCAAAATCATTACATACGCCCCTCCCATCGCACATGCCCAGCTTTTCTTACGCGCCTCCTGCCCACTGCCATAGTCGGCCGCTTCAGACATATTAAGATTGTACTTTCCCTGTGCCTGTTCCCAGGCACCGGTCATACCCTTATGCAGAGCATCGGCACTTGAGACGTTATACTGGATGGCAAACTGGTCGATGTTCGGCTCATCAGCCAACTCAGAAAAATCCAGCCCGTTTAGCTTGTGCACAGCTATCACGTGGTCATAATCATCAGCAGCGCGTATCTCTGCTGCGATGTTTTTCACTCGCTCGGCGCTGAACGCTTCCTGGTACTCCTCCGCGATGCACCATATTAGATTTCTATGATTTTCGAACCGGTCGACGAGCGTATGGATAAAATCCTTCTCTTCTTTGCCGACCCTGTCACCCGTATCCCATATCCGTGCACTGTCGTCATAGAAAAACAAATAAATAACTATACCGTTCTTATCCATCTCCGTAAACCACCTGTCCCACTGCGCGAGCACTTTCGAATTGAGACCTTTACGCGGGTCGTTATTCACAAATGGATTGTGCGTTCTATCCCCATCTCCGCCGTGTGAGCGCACCACCATAAGGTAAATGCAGTTGGCGCCGGTGCCTTTTAGTTTCTCAATCAAAGCCGTTTGGTCGCCGTCACGGGTCCCATCAGGATTTAACTTGCCGCGATAAAGGAAACCCTCCGGGTCGCCCGGCCCGCACATAAAGAAAGGCCCGCCGCCCTTGCGTTTTAGCCATTGCGGATGCTCGGGGTCAACAATAATTTGGCCGATTCGAGGTCCGGATGCTATCACGGAATCTGCCAACAGCTTCAACGCACGGTTTTCCATTTTACTTGCCCGGATTTTAGTGTCGTTCCAGCTCACAATCAAATCCAGGCTCGGTATTACAACCATAGCGCGAATGCCGCCATGCCCGAAGCACCCGTATGTATCTACCGGCACATCAGGCCAGTGTCTTCTGCCATCCCGACCGATGCCATTTGTCCACCAAAGCCAGCTATAGCTGCCGAGGTGGTCACACTGATTGTCCGGGATTCTTTTTGAGCCCATTGAACGCTGACCTGGTATCATTTCTGCTTCCTGGCCGACCGTCCGTGGAATCGAATTTGGCAGTGGCGATGTCACCGCCAAAGTTGCATGCTCGGCACTGATAAGCTGCTTGCCTCTCCATTTGCCTTTGCGCAGATACAAAAGTCCGAAACGTGCAAAGTCGCGCGGCGAAATCGCCAAACGCCCGGGCCTATCCTTGAGGCCGAAGGCCATAAACGTCGGATTGTCCTGACAGCCAAGAAGGTCTGTAAGTTTATGATGCAAAACATCACGGTCCACCGTCTCGAAGCTGGCGCCGTAGACCTTCTTAAAGAGCGTATCCCAAAACAACGCCATCTGCCAGTCATTGTAGGCATAGGCTGTCCCGGGCGCTTCAGCCAGACCATAGCATGATATCTGGTTCGCAAGGTCGCGCCATCTGATACCTCGGTCCTTATAGTCAAGGTCTTTGTTAACTTGATTCAGCCGCGGCTCCCACTTGCTCACCCGCTCGTTCACGCCGGCAATTTTGTCATCCTCTACGGCCTTGAACAAGAAGTGCGCGTAAAAAGGTTTTGCTGCCGATGCGACGTCTTTTCGCCTGCTCGCATCACCCCACGTATAGACCATATACCCATGCCGTACCACACATCCAAATCCGCCGGCATAATCGCTTAATTCTTTCAATTTGCGCACATCCAGCCCAACTTCACCCGGTCTTCTTGCAGCCCACCTCTTGCTTGGATAAACCAACTTCATCTCGCCCGCTCTCGCTTCTGCAATTTCCATCCCCACACTGACCAAAAGCCCCACTAAAAGTATCTCTAATCGCCTCATTTTTCCTTTCTCCCCGCTTTCACCCTGTTCTTAACGCGCCGACTCCAGGTTATCTTTGACCAACGATGCGTCCAACTTCTCGTGGTCACCGGTCACATCGGCCAGAACATTATCAGCGAATAGTACACACTTGCTCGGCTTACCTTTGATGGTTAGCGCCTTCGGTCGGACACTCGAAAACAGGTTGCCGACTACTGTAACGTCAGAGGTGCCATCGAGAACCATACCGGCCGCTGTCAGGTCATTTGTTCCACGTTTTACCTTGCCATCGCCGATGTAGCTGTTGGAGAAGTTGTTACCGGTAACTGTGATGCGCCCGCTGTTGGGCCCAATGCTCAGAGCATCTCTACCGGAAATAGTAAACGTGTTGGCGCTGACGGCGCAGCCGTGCGCATCGCGCAAATCTATCCCACCGGAACTGTTGTGCGCAATTACATTGGCACTAAGTGCGATGCCATAGCAGTCCCTATCGAGCACGATAGCTGTCCCTTTGCACTCCTCTATCATATTGCCAGAGACGACAGAGCCGTAGGTGTTCTCGATCACGACGCCATCACCAAGATGGTCATCGAGGTTATTGCCCGTCATACAGAGGTTGAAGCCGTCGATGAATCTCACAGCATCGTCGTTCTCCTCAAACTGGTTCGCCGCCACGACAACATCGTGGCAGCC
>CAYGBH010000140.1:0-9411 GCA_964348055.1 uncultured Pirellulales bacterium | reverse complement strand
GCAAAAGGGCAGGGTCAAGTTCGTGCCGCACAAAATCGACGACAACACCGGCGTCGGAACCCAGTTTGAGGTTATCGACTTCAACGGCGACGGAAAGCCGGACATCGTTACCTCAAACAAAAAGGGCGTCCATCTCTTTTTGCAAACGCGTTGACCAGAGGCCGTAGGACTGAGTTCAGAAGTAGGCTGATGCCTTCTGTTTTTCTGTCTTCTGCCTTTCCGGCCCAACAGATAGTATATACGCTAAACACCAATATTTATTTGACTGCCGAACGCAACAAGCTATAATACAGACAGTTCACTAGGGGTGGCCTGTGGAAAAATGGGCCTGAGAGAAAACCCTTTGAACCTGATCAGGACAATGGCCCCCGTGCTTTCTTGCCGGCCGCCCCGACTCGCGTCGGAAGACGCAGGGGCAGGCGAAAGCAAGAACGGGGGCGCCGATGCCTGCGTAGGAAAGTGATTGACTACATTAAAACCTGACGGGCGCAGCTTAAATCGCTTCCTACCGAAGCGATTTTTTATTTTTAACCTGGAGTATAAGACAATGACAACCCAATTACAAACTGCACGAACGTCAGCTGTTACCGACGAGGTTAAATTTGTCGCCGAGATCGAAAATATCGATGCCGAGCTTATTCGCGATGAGCTTGCCGCCGGCCGGCTGGTAATACCCGCGAACAAGCTGCATCTCAAAACCAATCTCAAGCCAGCCGGTATAGGCCGACTGCTCACCACAAAGGTAAATGCGAATATTGGCACAAGCAGCGTTCGCTGCTCGGTCGAAGCTGAACTCGAAAAAATGCAGGCTGCCCTGGCCGCCGGTACTGATACAATCATGGATTTGAGCACCGGCGACAACCTCAACGAGACCCGCAAAGAATTGCTCGCCCAATGCCCGGTTCCTTTCGGAACTGTGCCAATCTATCAGGTCATACAAAACAGAAATGTAGAGGATATAGATAATAAAATAATTCTGGATGTCATCGAAAAACAGGCCAAACAGGGCGTCGATTTTTTCACAATTCACGCCGGTATTTTAAAGGAGCATTTGCCTTTGCTTGAGAGTCGCCTTGCAGGCATTGTCAGCCGGGGTGGAGCGCTATTGGCCAAATGGATGCTGTATCACAATAAGCAAAATCCTTTATATGAAATGTTCGATGATTTGTGCGGCATATTAGCCGAGTATGATATTTGCTTTTCTCTGGGTGATGGTCTTCGGCCGGGTGCAATCGCCGACGCCACCGATGATGCCCAAATCGCAGAACTAAGAACCCTGGGTGAACTCACACTCAGGGCGCAGCAAAGAGGCTGTCAGGTTATGGTCGAAGGCCCCGGCCATGTGCCGTTTGACCAGATACAATACAATATGGAAATCCAGCAGCAAATTTGTCACGGTGCTCCTTTTTATGTGCTCGGCCCCTTGGTGACCGATATCGCAGCAGGCTACGACCATATAACATCAGCAATAGGCGGAACCGCCGCCGCCTTTTACGGAGCTTCGTTCTTGTGCTATGTTACTCCCAGAGAGCATTTGGGCCTGCCCGATGCCGAGGATGTTCGGGCCGGCGTAATTGCAGCAAGAATCGCAGCCCATGCCGGCGATATCGCTCGCGGCCTAAAAGGCGCCGCTGAGCAGGATGAAAAACTGAGTATTGCACGGACGAACCTCGATTGGAAAACCCATTTCAATGAATCGCTCGACCCGCAAACCGCCGAAAGAATGCACCGCCAGGTCTGCAAAGAAATTGGGGCCGAAGAATTACCCTCCGCCGATTACTGTTCAATGTGCGGCAAAAACTGGTGCAGCGTCAGAATAAACAGAGAAATCCGAACCAGAGATTTCATAGATTATAAAAAATCCGTGTAATCTGTCTTAATCCGTGAAATCCGTAGTTACGTTTTCATCGAATCCAACTTGATAAAAGCTATCGGCAGGAAAATAAAGACCGGCATCCACGCCCAAAACCCAATTCGATAAAAGTCACTGGCCTCCGGGGCGAGAATTTCACAGATAAAAGTCGCGATAAAACACACCCCTACCATAACAAAGCTAATCATCGTAGCTGACTTCGTCGACTTCGGGTCACGACAAACCAAAATCGGAAGACACACCATAAGCATTGCCAGGTTGATGACCGGCCTGGTAACACGAAAGTGCTTCTGGCTCAGAAGCTGACGCAAATCTTTGATTTTTCCCTGCTCGGCCTGCGCTATAAGAACAGCTAATTGTCGCGAGCTTAGATAAGTCTTGCGCTCGGACTCGATTCTGGCAGGGAGCTCCTTTGGAGTAAGGTCACTGGTGTAAAAAGCAATCGGCTTGGTACCTTTGATGGAGCCTTTTTCGATAAATCGTCCGTTAATTAAATCCCACCTGCCGGTTTCACTATTGTAAACCGCCCTGTCGGCATCTATCCGGCCGATTAGCTCCCAAATGTCGGACCCGGTTTTGTTACGGCGCAGGAGGATAGTCGGCCTATGCAGTGTTGATGTTTTTACAACAAAGCTTTGCGAGCAAATTAGTGAACCATTGCCGTCACCAATAAACCATACATTATAGGATTTTTCGCCGGAAATTTCATTGTGGCGGCGGGCAAGCTGTTCCGCAAGCGGCGGTATTATAAGTTCCTGGTCAATTACCAGCAGACCCGTCAGCAGTAACGCAAGAAACACTATCGGCCCAATTACCCGCTTGAGACTAACGCCCGAAGCCATCACGGCCACCAGCTCATTCAATCGGACCATCTTGCCAAATGAAAACGCCGCCGCAACCACCGTTATCATTCCCGCGAAGTCCCGAAAGTAAAGTGTGCTGTTCAAACCATAAAATATAAATATGTTTTTAATAACAGCCAGGGCACCGAGCTCCGGCCGTTCCGTAAACTCGTCGAGATTCACGAACAAATCAATAATTATTCGCAGCCCTATCAGAACACAAAAGGCAATTGCATAGCCGATCAGAAAGTTCTTCACAACATATTTGTCTAATATCTTCATATCCCGTATCTTATGAAGCCTGCCCCCTATTGCACATTTTCTATGAGCAACGAACAATGAACAATTTTCAGTTTTTTAACAGCCTGTGATACATCACAACAGCCAACAAGGACAAAAGCACCAACCCTCCCCACATCAGTGCTATACCTGGAATGCTTTGTGAGCCGAGGTTTTTGGTAATGTTTTTGCCCATCATTATACAGACTATCAGTACTGCAGCGGGCACGCAGCTCGCGCCAAAAGCGCTGAGGAGATGTCCGCCCTTCTTTATTATACCCAGGCCGATGCCAATCAGTATCATTGACACGCACCCTGTTCCGAACACCAGCCGGGAATGTATCTCCGCTCTTATCCGCGCCAGTGTCTCTCGTATCTTCCTATCAAGTCTTTTTTGCAGGTTTTTTAGCTCCGGGCTCACACCTTTTTGAAGTGCCGGCAGGGCCGAAGCCAATTTCTCAGCTTTTAGTGAACCTTTTTCGGTTTTGAATTCAGTTGTTATGGTTTCAACAGCCTTGGGCTGAATCAAGCCCCGAATAATATGCCGCATTCTCAAATACCCGGTGTCTTCCACCCGTGCATTATAAATATCCATCGTCAAAGTCGGTGCCAACTTATCGCCCTCGATACGCAGCACAGCCCGTTCGCATCGCAAGGTACATATACGTTGCCTGCTGGCCGCATCGGACTCAATCACTACAACTTCTCCGGACAATTCGATACTTTCCTCACGTGGCACAATGTCCCTTGCCGTAAATTCGACGAACTTCTCACCACTATGCAGTGTGTAGAAATTGTTGGGGTCACCGGCTATTTTGGTCGCAATATCATGCGCTAACAGCTCTGTGGTAAATTGGGCGTGAATATCACGAGCCAGTTTGTCGATTGGATAAAATAGCGTCAGGTCGGTCCGAATCCTTTTCATTTCATCTATTTTATTGAACTTTATAGAATCGCCTAACATCGAGCCGAATTCAGCGGTAAACGACCCATATTCGAAGAACACCCCCCCTTCGTCCTCAAGGCCGACCTGGTATGTGTTCCGCGCGTTTACTCGAACTTGTGTGAATCTCTCATGCGGATTGAAGTTTACTTTCGCACTTTCAGCAGCCGTAATCTGTTTTATTTCACGGCTCTTCACCTCGGCGACAACCACACCTGAAAGCGTACCGTCTTGCTGGTTGGCCTGGTCGGCATAAATCAGATACCGCTCGTCTGGCGGCAGCTTGTAATATCCTCTTCGCTGGATATTACGGAAGAGTATCTGTTCGGCGTCGGCCTTAAGAGCGCTTTCAGCCCGGCGTACGAAAGCCGGCACCACGTAGAAACTCAAAATCAGATTTGCAATCGCCACCATAATCCCCAATGCCAGGCCCGGATAAATCAATGTCAGCAGACTTATGCCGCTTGCCCTGCACGCATCCAGCTCGTTGTCGCTTGCTAATCGGCCGTAAATCAGAGCCGTCGCAAATAGAGCCGCCACCGGTAATACGAATGTCAGTCCTATCGGTAAAAAATAGCCTATAAGATGAAGCGCCTGCCGAGGCCCTACGCCGTATTCCTGAACCGGCCGCACTATGCTGCCAAGACTCATGATTAGGGTCAGGGCCACCACCGCAAGGACAAAAACCTTGAAAGCCTCGCGAAATATGTATCTTTGCAGTGTAAAAACCATTTTTCTACTTCCGCCGTCCGTCTGCCCTACCGCACGAGAAGAAATACACAGAACGACCCCAATGCATTGCCACGCAATATGATATACGCAATACGATATTGCTTTGCAACAAAATTTTCCAACCGCTATTTTATCAAGACTTTTAGCCCTACCAGAAAGATTTAGTGCAGTTTTTGCAAATTGTTATTTGGTCTTGTTGAGCCGTTCTATGGAGCGACCTCATTTCTTTATAGGATTTGTTATTCCAGATTTCAAAGATTGATGCTCTGTTTACATCTCCTAAGACAACTTTGCCTTCGTGGTCCAAGCAACATAAAGCAGCCTTGCCGTTGGACAACACGGTGAATGTTCGCCATACTCTTGAACATGGTTTTCTTATTGTCGACTTGGCGGCGTGATTTATCTCGCAGTCAGCCCAATTGTGCACCTTGCCAAAGCAAAATTCATCCACACAATTCTCCAAAGATTGCATGGTCTCGCCTTTATCTGAAGTGCTATGACAAGCGACTTTTATCTTCAACGGGAACTTCTTGAGGTCTCTGATCTTGACCAATTCCTTAATATTATTTGCCACTTTGTCAAACTTAAGCCCAAGCCGTATCCGTTCAAATTCTTCCTCTGTGGTCCCGTCAAAACTTATTTTGATTTCATCAAGTCCTGCATCCATAAGGTCGTTGGCTTTGTCTGCCGTAAGAAGGGACCCATTTGAAAATATTGTCACCCTTTTCAGGCCCTTTTTCTTGGCATACCGCACCCGTTGGGCTATATGCTTATCAAGCAATGGCTCGCCAAAATTGTGTAAATGAACATCGCGGCAATTATATTTGACGCACTCATCTATCATTCTGTTGTAAAGGGCGTCATCCATGTAACTGACCGGCCGTTGCATTTTTCGATGCGGACAGATTACACATTTTGCGTTACAGGCATTAGTCGTTTCGATCCGTACGGTATTGGGAAATTGATTTAACGCGAGGTTAAATACGCCCCCTATAACCGAGCAGGATACTTTTGACAGTTTTGTCCTGTTCTGTTTTGTTTCATTAGTCACGATTTGTCCTTTTTCAGGTCTATCGACTAAAGTCGGTTTACTGGGGAAATAGCGAAGGTACTTGGATTTTCTTCCTGTTTTTTCTATTTATGCGAACCGAATCCGCCAGATGATGCATCTCTTTCTATGACTATTACGACGTTACACTCTATAATTCCTAATGAATATGGGCCGTCACATAGAAAAAGTCAATAAATTTTTGCAAACTCGTTTGGAGGTGTTCCTGGGTCTTGAGCCTGGAGTCTGGAGTCTTGGGTCTTGAACCTTCTGTCCTCTGGATGATTTCTTATGGTATGCCCAGCGGGTCGATATCCTTGATTCTATCGGCGTAAATCTCGTACGGATACTTTCTCAGCAGTTCTTTGCCGTACTTCTCCAACAGGGCGTCTCTTAGTTCGGCCACCATCTTTCCTTTAACGCGGTTTTCCATATCGCTTGAATATTCTTTTACCGTCCCCGGTTTCTTCTCCAGTATTTTGGCGATTCGCCACTTGAGCCCCGCACGATAAGAGACCTTTGCAGGCCCAATTATCTCGTTTGGCTCACCCTTCCATAAATCCTCCCAGAACACCCCTTCTCTGCTGGGACGAGTAGTAAACGCCCTGCTTTTCTTGTCCAGTGAATATTTTTGTTTGACTGACTCAAAATCCCCGCCGCTGTCTAATTCAGCTTTCGCCTTCCTGGCTGTTTCAAGGTCTTCACACCAGATTAGGTCAATCTTAAGTGTCCTGTCCGTCCTGAATACTTCTTTATTCTTGTTGTAATACGCAATTATCTGCTCAGTTGTCGGCTCCTTAACTTCCTTGTACTTTGCGAGCTTGGCCTTATCAAGCAGTCTCCTATCTTCATAGTCTCTTACCTGCTTTAGTAAATTTTCATCCTTATCGAGTCCAGCTAATTTGGCCTCAGAGACAAAAAGCGGCATGCCCAAAGCTCTGTCTAACAACCGTTCGACACCCTTTATGGTATGCAAATCTCTCGGACGGCTCGGTGGAGCCGATTCACATAAAGTATCGAACCAGTCTTTCAATGTTATTTTCCCATAATCGAACGTTGCCAAAACCATGTTTTTCTCTTCCGGCGTCAATTCATCTTTTATTTGACTGATACGGATAAAGTTCATTTTACGCGGCGTTTTGGGGCGTAATAACAGCCTCTGGTGGATTTGGGCTGCTTTTGGGAAATTGTCGCTTAGCTTTTTTACATGAAACTTTTGGTATAATTGCCTGTAGTACTGGTCTATCAACATGCGCACTTTTGTACTTCGAACCATCGCTTCCGCTCTGGCCCGGTCCAGCTTGGGGTTGGCTTTCATCTTCTCGTCTATCTCACGCTCTGTAACTGTTAGTTTCCTTTGCAGGCGCGTCTGTAATAACAAATTTACAAGCCTCTTTTCCCTTTCCCGTTTCACTAATGCCCGGGTCATTTCCTCTTCGAGATAACCTTCTTTGCGGGCCTCCATCGCCATGGCTTTTTCTGCTATCATTTTCATTAGCACCGTCTTAGCATCAACCGGCTCAACTTGTTCGTTGTAGTCCTCATAATCATCAGGGCGAAGCTCCATAATCAGTCTTTTCTCAAGCTCTTCTCCTGTGATGACGTAATCGCCTATCCTCGCAACGACATCTGACGGCTCGACGGCCGGTTTGACAACAGGTTGTTCCTTTGACTTTCGTCCAGCCTGCCCTGCGGCGCACAAATGGAAAAGGGCTATTAGTAGCCCCAGAAAAAGTGCAGTCGATTTGCCCGAAAATAATCTTATCATGTGTATTTCCTCATTCAAACGTTAACCATTCCTGCCGAATACCAATTATGTCTTTTTCGGCACTTTTAACCCCAAAATATAGCACTTTTTATCGATTTAATTATAACCTTTCTACCGTTATTAATCAACTCAAATTGTCATTTGACGATACTTGCCGGTGCCCACCGTCAATTGGATTAATCTGTTTTTCATTTGCGTAAAAAACGGATAACGCTTACAATGAATTTGACAAATTTTAGATAGTATTCGTTACTAAATATTACACCGATGACTAAGCGAGAATGTTAATTTAGGAGTGAGAAATGTTTAAATCCATACCAGCACAAGGCCACACAGGCACGACAACACACCGCTGCAAGAGCACGCGAATGCTCGCACCCCTTGCACTTTTGATTTATGCCCTTTTTTGCAGTTTCTGTATTTGCGATGTTTTTGCAGATAGAATCGTCCTCAAACAGGGCCAGACTTTGACCGGGGACATACTTGCAGAAAAACAAACGCAGTTGTACTTAGATATCGGCCTGACGGTCCTGACTATCCCGAAGAAAGACATACTCGAATATGAATACACCGAAACCTCCTATGCCGAGCGCCTCGATGTTGATGAAATAAATGATTCAGGGCCCGAGCCCGCCCAATTGCCCGCCTTTGTGCCGGTCGCAAGCCCACCCGCCCAGCTATACAGAACCGCAAATCTGGAACAAACAACTATCGAAAAATGCGTGGACGCAGTCTCTGAAGCTGTCGTAAAAGTCTCAAGCCCCACAGGTTCAGGCTCAGGCTTCTTCATAAACGAAGATGCGTTCTTGATAACCAACTATCATGTAATAGAAAAAGAAACGAAAATTGAAATTACCGTGTTCCTAAAAGCGAAAAACGGCTTTGAAAAGAAGATTTTCAAAAACGTTAAAATCGAAGCCATCAATCCTTTTGTTGACCTGGCACTGCTGAAGGTCGAGGACCTCGGCGACACCAAGGTCAAATTCGTTCACCTCGGCGATATCAACAGCATCAAAACAGGCCAGGAGGTCTTCGTTGTCGGCAATCCGCTCGGCCTTGAGCGAACCGTTACCAACGGCCTGGTCAGCACAACAAACAGGGCCTTTGAGGGACTCATTTATATCCAGACTAATGCCGACATCAATCCGGGCAATTCCGGCGGCCCGCTATTTAATCTCGCGGGCGAGGTCATCGGTGTTACGAATATGGGATACATTTTTTATGGCGGACTCGGCTTTGCCATACCCGTCAACTATGTAAAGCATTTCATAGAAAACCGCGATGCTTTTACCTATGACAAGGACAACCCAAATACCGGCTACAAATACATCCAGCCCGATCGAAGACGCAACAAAGCCCAGCCGAAATTTGCCAAGCCGGAGCCGGGAGCGTAAGCAACCAGCCAAAATCTCTGACGCCCCCTAATGCCCTGGTTCCTTGCCCTTACCTGCGCTCTGTCCTCCGTTTCCTGAATTGTTTCTTTCCTGATACGCTTTCGTCCATCCCCGGTTTTCTGTCCTCTGTTTTCAGCGCCCTGTGGTAGATACGAACTTCATAAATCATGCCAGAGAAGAAACTGCCTGCCATACGTATCTTACACCTACAAAGACCACACCCACCCGCTAATCACCAATAGCCGCATTTTTTATTAGCAATGCCCCGTTTTTTGCCTATAATCAGGGCTTTGTTCGCCCCTGCTACTGGCTTGCGCAGCAAACCGCGGGGGTCAGGCAAATTGTAATCCGTTGAGGGCTCAAATGTGACCCCTGGCCTGGTAAATCCGTGATTAGCTAAATGGCAAAAAGCTGATAATTTCTGAGGAAATCCATATGGCAAGGGACAAGATAACAATAGTCGGTGCCGGCCGGGTCGGTGCAACAGCCGCCTACATCGCCGCAACGAAACATCTCGGCGATATCGTCATGC
>CAYGBH010000139.1:0-9492 GCA_964348055.1 uncultured Pirellulales bacterium | reverse complement strand
TGGTATCAGTGGCTTTGGCTTCCCTGTACGCCGTTTTACTGGCTAATAGCTCCTGTGATGAGACGGTTTCGTGCGATAACGACCGGTGATGTTTTTGAAGCTCGGTATGACAGGAGCGTCGCGAAGCTATATGCGGTTATCGGGATGCTGAACCTTTCGGTGAATATCGGCGTGATGCTGAAGGGTTCGGGCGCGGTTATATCGGCCAGTACGCAGGAACAGTTGTCAGCGAACGCAGCGATTGCGGTGATGACTGTAGTGTTTGTGGTGTACGGCGTGGCCGGAGGACTTGCCGCGGCAATCATTACAGATTTTATCCAGGGCATCCTGACAATCATATTCTCGTTTCTGCTGCTCCCACTAATTATGAATGCTGTCGGATGGATGGATGGGATTCGCGAGGCAATAGGGGATGAGAAGCTTTCTTTGGTTGCCCCCATGGGGATAAATACTTTCTATATCGCGGTGATCGCGCTTAATGCCCTTGTTGGGATCGTGACACAGCCGCATACAATGAGCAACTGCGCTGCGGGTAAAACGGAGATGGAGGGGCGATTTGGGTGGATGTTTGGAAACATCATTAAGCGTGTCTGTACGATCCCGTGGTGCCTGACGGGTGTTGCTGGGATTGTTTACTTTGCGGCGGCGGGACGGATTGTCGAGGCGGATCATGTTTTTGGGGCAGTGGCTGGTGACTTCCTGCCAAAGATTTGGCCGGGGATACTTGGGATATTTTTGGCTGCGCTTCTGGCGTCGGTTATGAGTTCTTGCGACGCATTCATGATATCTTCGTCGGCTTTGTTTACGGAGAATATTTACAGGCCGTTGTTTCCTCATAAAAAGCAGGGGCACTATGTCACTGTGGGCCGGATTGCTTCTGTTGTCGTTGTCTCAGGCGGTGTGGGATTTGCTTTCTGGTTGCCCGGAGTTGTGAAGGGGCTGGAGATATTCTGGATGGTCTCGGCGATGATGGGCCTTGCCTTCTGGATGGGTCTGTTCTGGCGCCGGACGACCGTGGCAGGTGCCTGGGCAGCGACCTTGGTCGGCTTTGCAATAATGCTTTTCACGAGTAAAGTCTCATTCGGCCAGTATGTCCTCTGGGATTTCAACGCGCATTTCGCCGCGTATCTTCCCGAGTTCATGTTGTCTGAGGGTGTTCTTCACTTACCGTGGAAGATGATTTTATATCTTGGGGCCGGACTGGTCAGCGGCATCGTGGTAAGCTGGTTCACCAGGCCGGTGGCCAAAGAGAAGCTGGAGAATTTCTATGCACTTATCCGGACGCCGATAACACTGGGTGAGCAGGTGGACAAGCCTTGTACGCTGCCGGCAGGAGCGGTGGTGCCCGAGAAGCGAAATTTGTTCCCAAATACAAATTTGGAGATTGCAGTTCCCTCGCGGATGTCGATTTTGGGATTCTCGGTGGGGTTGGCGTGTGTGGCGGCGATTGTGGCGGTCGTATATATTATCGCGAGCATGTAGGTGAACAGTAAACATAACAGATATTTGAGAAAAATTTATGTTGGGCAAGGTCTATGCGAAACAAAGTAAGAACAATAGTTGTCGCATTAAGCATGGTCGGTCCGGGCCTTTTTTTAATTGGATACAACATCGGGACCGGCAGCATTACAACTATGGCAAAAGCAGGTGCCCAATATGGTATGATGTTGTTCTGGGCGCTTGTTCTATCTTGCGTTTTTACCTATATCCTTATGGTTGCCTACGGTCGGGTGACTCTGGTCACTGGCAAGACTGCTCTATACAACATAAAACATAAAATTCGTTATGGGAAAATACTCGCGCTGTACATACTAATTGCTCTGGTGTTGGGTGAATTGCTTGCACTTATGGGGATTATGGCAATTGTTGCCGATTTACTTCAGGAGGGTATCCGACTTATTCGTGAAAACTGGGTTATCGACCCATTCTGGATAACGCTGATACTTGTTATGGGTCTGTATTTACTCCTCTGGTATGGCCGTTATCAGATATTCGAAAAGATACTTACCGTGTTTGTTATTCTTATGGGGATATGTTTTATCATTGTCTTTTTTATGGTAAAGCCGAACATGTCAACAATAATAAAAGGATTAGTTCCGCAGGTCCCCAACCAACCTGGTGCATTTCGTCTGGTAGCAGCCATGGCGGGCACAACCTGTTCTGCTGCAGTATTTATTATGCGAAGTACTGTCGTTGCAGAGAAGGGATGGAATATCACAAATCTGAAGACGGAGAAAAAGGACGCCTTCGTATCTGCTTCAATGATGTTATTCTTAAGCGCCATTATTATGGCTGTCTCTGCCGGAACTTTACACGTTATGGGATTAAATCTGACCGACACGGTTGAAATGATTCATCTGTTTGCTCCAATTGGCGGAAAGATAGCCGCTTTTATCTTGATACTTGGAATTGTCGGTGCCGGGCTTTCTACTATTTTCCCAATCATATTAATTGCTCCGTGGTTGATTTGCGACTATATGGGTAAACCAAGGAATATAAAATCCCCGATGTTCCGTGTTTTAGGATTTATCGGTATTCTGTTCGGTTTTGGATTACAATTTTTAGAACAACGACCGCCTGCAATGATGATTTTTTCCCAGGCATTTCAAGCCTGTATTTTGCCGGCAGTGGCAATTCCAATATTTGTTCTGATTAATCAAAAGTCTATCATGAAGGAACACACATCTGATATAAAGATGAACATTGGAATTTTAGCCGTTATTTTATTTGCGCTCTTGACGACTTACTTTGCAGTAGCAGAGTTCTTTTAAGTTTTGAGGGAAAACTATGAGCAAGATAAAATGTTTTATTTCGGTGGGACTTGTATGGTTATTCACAGCTTCTTCGGTTTGCGGCGGTGATAATGTTTACGATGTAGGTGACTACGGAGCCAAAGCGGACGGCAAAACGCTATGCACCAAAGCAATCCAAAAGGCAATCGACGAATGCTCCAGGGACGGCGGTGGGACTGTTTATTTTCCGCGTGGGACTTTCCTTTCCGGCACGATTTATATGAAAAGTGGCGTGACATTAAGATTGGAGGCGGGTTGCACGCTCCTTGGTAGTGCTGACCTGAAGGACTATCCACCGAAGGTACAGGCCTTTAGGTCCTACACGGATAACTATACAGACAAAAGTCTGATTTACGGCGAAAATCTCGAGCGCATCACCATCACCGGCAGGGGCACCATAGATGGCCGGGGCCGAGCGTTCAAAGGGCCATACAAGGTACGGCCGTATATGATTCGATTTATTCAGTGCCGAAACGTCACGGTAGAGGACGTGACCATCAGGAACTCGCCGATGTGGGTCCAGCACTATCTGGCGTGCGATGATGTGCGAATCAGAGGAATCACGGTCAGAAGTGTTGTCAATGCAAACAACGACGGTATTAACATCGACTCTTGCCAGAGGGTTATCATTTCAGACTGCAATATCCGTTCAGGAGATGATGCTATTGTGCTCAAGAGCACATCGGCCCGGTCGTGTAGAAACGTGGCGGTCAGTAACTGCGTTCTGAGTACCCGGTGTAACGCACTGAAGATGGGCACCGAATCCAACGGCGGTTTTGAAAATATCGTTATTACTGGTTGTTCAATTTATGACACCCGTCTGGCGGGGGTCGCACTGGAAATAGTGGACGGCGGAACGATGGACCGTGTGGTTGTGTCGAATATCACAATGAACAAAATTGGGGCGCCAATCTTTCTTCGGTTGGGCAATCGGGCTCGTCCGTTTAAGAAGGATATGGAGAAACCCGGGATTGGTGCGTTACGCAACGTTACTATAAGTAATATCGAAGCAAGCGGCGCCAATGCCACCGGCTGCGCGATTTCTGGCCTGCCGGAAGCTGTAATAGAAAACGTCACGCTCAGTAACATAAGGCTATCTTTTGCAGGCGGTGGGACAAAGGAAGACGCCGGTCGTGCTATCGACGAGAAGCCTGCGGCTTATCCGGAGTATTCGATGTTCGGTAGACTCCCGGCTTATGGATTTTATTGCCGTCATGTAAAGGGCTTGAAGATGCTAAACGTGCAGTTGCAGTTAGCTAAGGACGACAGGCGTCATGCACTTGTATTCGAGGATGTCGAAGATGCGTTGGTCGACGGCCTGGATGCTCCATGCTCGCCGGGGGCCACTTCGATACTGCGACTGTCCGACGTTAAAGGGGTCTTTATTCGCGGGTGCAGGCCGACTGCGGGAACGGATGTGTTCCTGAAGCTGCAAGGGGCGCAAAGTGAAAATGTGGTGCTGGCCGGCAATGACCTAAGCGGTGTGAGCAAGGTCGTTGAGCGAGCACCAGATGTTCCTAAGGCAGCGCTGTCTGCAATGGCAAATCGCAGAGCGAAAAACTAATGATTTGCGATGGACTAAGGTACAAAGCAACAAGCAATGAGTAAAGGGAGGCTAATCTATGATTTTGGACAAGTATTCGCTTGGAATCGGTGACAGGTTCTGCTGTCAGGGAAAGGCCCAGCTTGCAGCTTTGATAAAGGCAAAGCAGCAGGGCCTCAACATTACGCCGGTCTGGAACAAGTCCTACAGGGAGCATACTATTGTAGGGACTAAGCCGGCGGATACACGCAAGGAGGCTGACGATGCGGTCGCGGCCTGTGGGTGGGATGGGCCGTATTTCGTAGATGCCGACCATATCGCACTGAGCAATGTGGATGAATTTATCGAGTCCAGTGATTTTTTCACGCTTGATGTCGCTGACTTCACTGGCAAGCCGGCAGAAGAAGCTGATGTGAAGTCTTTTATCCAAAAGCACAAAAAGTATATCGGTTCGTTGGCGATTGATGGCATCGGTGAGAGTCTGGAAATCAGCGAGCAACAGATTGAGACCATCGCAAAGAAATTTCTATTGGCGGTTAAGGAGGCAGGCAAAATCTATCGCCATATCGAGGCGGCCAAAGGTGCCCCGGCGAAGCCGGGTTCCGATCGCACCGGCCTCCGGCCGGACTTCATTACGGAAGTCTCGATGGATGAGACTGATGAGCCGCAGACGCCGGTTGAGATGCTCTTTATTCTGGCTGCCATCGCTGACGAAAGAATTCCAGCTCAGACGATTGCGCCTAAATTCACAGGCCGGTTTAACAAAGGCGTAGATTATGTTGGCAATATCGCTAAGTTCGCGAGGGAATTCGAAGAGCATCTCGCTGTGGTTTCCTTTGCGATCAAAGAGTTTGGCTTACCTGAAAACCTGAAAATGAGCATACATTCCGGCAGTGATAAATTCTCAATTTATGGGCCGATTAAAGAGGCCCTGAAGAAATTCGATGCGGGTCTGCATCTTAAGACAGCGGGGACGACATGGCTGGAAGAACTAATCGGCTTAGCGATGGCCGGTGGGGATGGGCTTGCTATTGCCAAAGAGGTGTATGCCAAAGCGCTATCGCGTATCGATGAGCTTTGCGCGCCATACGCTACCGTCATCGATATTGACAGAGCCAAACTGCCCAGACCCGAAGATGTTGACAGATGGGATGGGAAGAGATTTGCCGCGGCACTTCGGCATAATCAGAGGTGCCAGGAGTATAAACCGCACTTTCGCCAGCTCTTACACATCGCATACAAGATTGCCGCTGATATGGGCACACGCTTTTCGGATGCTCTGGAAAAATATGAGGACGTAATCGCACAGAATGTGACAGAGAACATCTACGAACGACACATAAAACCTCTTTTTATGGAATAACGAACATCTTTTGAATCAGGAATAATTATTTGAAGTTGAAGTTTGTTATTCTCCAACTGTAAATAGCCGACGGCAAATAGTCATTCTTTTTGGGCGGAGGTGGGCAAAAAGCATCCTTTATTGCGGTCGCGGAGCGCAGGCAATTGTGCAGAAAAGGCCGAAGGGCTGCCGATATAAGTTAGTTGTTGGTATTTAGAGTCGTGTAAGTTGAAGCTGCATAGGCAACTATTGCTTTTGAAAAACGACGTTTTATAGGACTTGGCAGGGAATTAGTGGGGTGAAAAAAAAGAAATCGTATAAGAAAATTTCCGAGCACGAAACAACGCATTCGGGGGCCAGGACAGCGCTGGTGTGTTTTGGGATAGGTGTGTGCCTGGTTCTCTTGTGCAGCTGTCTTAGCTTTGACATTGGTGATTGGCCGAGCAGTTTTGCATTCCCTCATAATACCCCGCCTGCTAACTGGTGCGGCTCGATAGGGGCATTTTGTGCATATTATTCGCTGTATTATATTGGGCCGGGGATGTTTGTCATATTAGCGTCGGCAATTTGTTTTCTGGTTGCGAAGATTGCACACCGGCCGGCGGGCCAGCCGGTTTTTAGGGCAATTGGATTAGGACTGATGACTGTGGCGGCTTCGACGAGTTTCTATTGCTTGTGGCCTCATCGGTTCTTTGGTTTTCCTATGGGTTCGGGAGGGGTGCTTGGCGTTGGTACGGCACAATTTCTGCGGAGCTATTTTGCTGCATTGGGAACTTTCATATTAGTTGGGGCTATCTGGGTTGTCGGGATTCTTCTGTTAGCCGATAGTCTGGTTTTGATGGTGATGGGCTGGTTTGGTCTTGTGGCCAGAAAAACCATTGGCGTGGGGGCACCAGCATGGTCGGCGGCGAAGCAGCAGTCGCAAGTTATAAACGGGGTATGGCAGAGATTAAGCGCCAGGCAAAAACCACTGGTGGTCGGCGGCGAAAGGGTAAACCGCTTGGCTGGCGATGTGGTGAAACGATTGAGCAATATCCCGGTTAAGCGGTTGGACGGTGAAAAGATGGACCGTCCAAGCGCCCAGCCATCCAGGCGTTCGGTCGCTCAGCCCTCCTACGAGGATTACGAGCTGCCGCCGTTCGAGTTGTTGGCTGAGCCGGAGTATGGTTTTGCTGCGGTGCAGGAGAAGGTTGTCAAGGCAAAAGCGACTGCTTTGGAGGCCCTGCTGTCGGAGTTCAGTATCAATGCGCGGGTGGTTGCGGCCGATACCGGGCCGGTTGTTACAATGTTTGAACTGGAGCTTGCAGCCGGCGTAAAGGTCAGCCAGATTAGTGCGCTTGCAAACGATATGGCTCGTGCACTGGGTGTCGGTGCGGTTCGCGTTGTGGCTCCTTTGCCAGGTAAACATACGATAGGCATTGAGGTGCCAAACAGCGAGAAAGAAAAAGTCCGTATGAAGAATATGATGGAGCTGGCCGGCGGCAAACCGCAGAGGATGGAGATACCGCTGTTTTTGGGCAAGGCTTCTTCGGGCGAAGCGCTCGTTTCTGATCTTACCACGATGCCGCACTTGCTTATCGCCGGCACAACCGGCTCGGGCAAAAGTGTCTGTATAAACAGTATCATTACGGGCATACTGCTTACGAAACGGCCGGACGAGGTAAAGGTGATTTTGATTGACCCCAAGATGGTCGAGATGACGGCGTTTAATACTATTCCGCACCTGATGTGTCC
Organism: uncultured Pirellulales bacterium; assembly: GCA_964348055.1. Taxonomy (GTDB): domain Bacteria; phylum Planctomycetota; class Phycisphaerae; order Sedimentisphaerales; family Anaerobacaceae; genus JAUXAL01. The sequence continues at coordinate 2,081 of CAYGBH010000139.1, read as the reverse complement.
GATAGTGACTGAGACTCAAACAGCTGTTCAGATACTTGAATGGGCTACGGTGAAAATGGACGAGCGTTACTCGCTCTTGGCGGAGGCAAGGGTCAAGAATGTTGCTGAGTATAATAGGCTTGGTGCCGAAGAGATCATTAAGCGGTTTAATCCAAGCAGCCCAGAAGAAGAGGCGAAGATTTCGAAGAGACTGGTCTATATTGTGATAGTAATCGATGAGCTTGCCGATTTGATGATGACGGCGGCCAAGGAGATAGAAGCCTATATTGTTCGTCTTGCCCAGAAGAGCCGGGCGGTTGGTATTCATATTGTTCTGGCTACTCAGCGGCCTCAGGCGACGGTCGTTACCGGCCTGATAAAATCGAATATGCCGACCAGGATTGGCTTCCGTGTTGCGGCGAGGATGGACAGCCGAATTATCCTTGACCAGAATGGTGCCGAAACGCTGCTCGGCGAAGGTGATATGCTGTTTCTCAAACCCGGCACGAGCGACCTGGTTCGTGCTCAGGGCACTTTTGTTGACGAGGCGGAGATAAAGCGGATAGTGAAACATCTTAAGGCCGTTGCTGAGCCGCAATTCCATCCTGAGTTGACTGAACTCAAGAAGCTGGATACGACCGAGATGACCAAGGACGAGCTCTTTGATGAGGCGGTTCAGATTGTCCTGGAGACCCGGCGAGGTAGCGTGTCTCTGCTTCAACGAAGGCTCAATATCGGCTATGCCAGAGCTTCGCGGATAATCGAGATGATGGCAGCGGCGGGGATACTCGGGGAGTATAAGGGCAGTCAGGCACGGGAAGTTGTGATGACATTGGAGGAGTATGAGCGCGTTCGTGAGCAGATGGAAGCGGATGCCGAGGCGGGATATAAAGACCTGGCCGAGGCTGAGGAGTCGTCCGCGCCTGCTTATATAAATGAGGGGCAGCGCGGGTATGTCTCGACTGACAATGGTGAGGATTAACTCGATGCTCGCAAAAAGGTCCGGTGGCGAGTGATTAACAAATAGCCGGTTGGCAGTTCGAGGCGTTTCTATGAGGGTCAGTGGTAAAATCGTGACGGTTGGTCTTTGTCCGAGCTGGGATACGGTTTGCCAGTTTGACGGTATCGATTGGGGCCAGCATAAGCTGTCAAGCTCAGTAAGCTCTCGACCGGCAGGTAAGGCGTTAAACATTTCGCGGGCTCTGGCGTGGATGGGAGTAGAAAATATTGCGGCAGGTTTATGGGGCCGGGACGATTTCGAACAAATGCTGAAAGCTATGCGGCCCCTGAGGAGGTTGGTTAAAGTTAAGATGACTGCGGTTGACGGCAGTACCCGCCAGAATATAACCGTCGTTGATACGGCCAATAACAGAGAAATGCATCTGCGAAGTAGAAGCCAATTGGCTTCAAAAAAAGCATTGAGAAAATTGGAGGCTGATTTAGGAACGATAGTGCACAAAGGCGGTGTTTGTGTTTTTGCCGGGGTGATGCCGGAAAATGAATTTGTTGGAGATGTAGTTCGGATTATAGAATCGTGCAGAGAGCGTGGCGCCAAAATTGTTCTGGATACATACGGGGATGCTTTGAAACGGATTCTTGAGACGGGCGCCGCTTGGCTGATAAAGCCGAATGTGGAGGAATTGCGGGAGCTGTTGGGTGAGCAGGTAACAGATAGTCCCGCAGGTTTGGTCAGGGCCGGTCGTAAAGTGTTAGACAAAGTTGAAGTTGTTCTCATAAGTCGCGGCCAAAAGGGCGGCGTAGTCGTTACGAAGAAAGGCGCCTGGCAGGGCAGATGTGTCGGGCGCCGAAGGGTATTATCGACGGTTGGCTGTGGCGATTTCCTGTTAGCCGGATTTTTGAAAGGCCTTAGAGACAAATCCGATGCCGGTTCTGCGCTCGGAACGGCGATAAAAGTCGCCACGGCCAGGGCGTGGGCTTGGACAGATGAGATGTCTTGGTTGGATGTGCAGAGTAAGATGAAGGTGCAGGTTCGACAAATGTGAAAGAGAGATTGGCTTCGATTGGCTTTGTTTTGAATAACGTTCGTTGTTGATTGTTCGTTGTTATTTGTCATAATGCTTTGTTGTTGCTATGCTTATGTT
>CAYGBH010000138.1:2478-9500 GCA_964348055.1 uncultured Pirellulales bacterium | reverse complement strand
TATTATGGGTTCTGCATCCTCTGTGGCGTCGGCATGTACATTGCTCCTCGATACTCCACCATCGTCGCATTGTCTGAAAGCACAATCAACTTCATGATGACCATATTGGGCCTGTTCTTACCGTATGTCCAGCACCTCTATACGGACGATGTGCTCAGCGCAGATTGGGAAGTTGCGGGCGCGTTGGGCATTGAACGCATAGTGAATCTTGTTCTCGCGGGTTCTGTTGCGATATTCGTTTTCAGGCAAAGCATTCGGATAATAGGAGAAACTTTCGGCTACACTAAAACGACTTCCAACCACTCGCAGCAGCCAGATGCGGACTAACGCCCGCGCTGATCGTTTCTTCGGTAGGAAAATGCTCAAGGTCAAATACAAACACACGAACATCGTTGCACAGGACTGGCGAAAGCTCGCTGAGTTTTACCAGCGGATTCTCGGCTGTGTTCCAGTTCCTCCGGAGAGGACCAATGTTGGAGAATGGGTCGAACGCAGTACAGGTGTGCCTGGTGCAGAGGTCCGCGGCATTCATTTGCGGCTGCCGGGTTATGATTATGATGGGCCGACCCTTGAGATATTCCAGTACAACAGAGCAGCAAAGCGACCAGAGACAGCAATCAATCGTCCTGGTCTGGCGCATCTTGCCTTCGAGGTTGACGATGTCAAAGCAGCCAGAGACGCGGTGCTTGCAGCCGGCGGCCGATGCGTCGGCGATCTGGTTACGGCGGACATCCCCGGCGCAGGCACAATCACGTTCGTCTATCTGACCGACCCCGAGGGAAACATTATCGAACTGCAGAAGTGGCACTAACCTTGCCGAACGGCGGCACCGACCCGATGCTCGAACGCTCGCAACTCACAAATCAAAAGGCCTCCGGCAGAATCTTTCTTATGGCATTGCGTAGATACCTTGAGATCTGTCTTTCAGAGTTCATACCAAGTATTTTTCTCGCAAGGTTGTTGCAATCTTCCATCGTGACCGAGCGAATAATCTGCTTTATCTCCGGTATCATCGGCGGAGCGAGCGAAATCGTTTTAACCCCTATCCCCAACAGCAGCATAATGTACTCCGGCTCCGAAGCCATCTCCCCGCAAACGTGGACGTCTATTTGTGCCTTGTGCGCATCTTGAATAACCGTCCTGATAAGCCGAAGCACAGCAGGGTCCGCCGACGAATACAACGTAGAAACCAGCTCGTTGCCCCTGTCGACCGCCAGAGTATATTGCGTAAGGTCGTTCGTCCCGATACTGAAGAAATCAACGTCTCGTGCGAGCGAATAGCCAATCAAAGCCGCCGACGGCGTTTCAATCATAATGCCTACCTGGATATCTTTGTTGTACGCTATGGACTCTTCATCGAGGTCTTCCATAACATCGCGCAAAATCATCTTTGCCTGCATCAGTTCCTGCAGATTCGTAATCAACGGAAACATTATCTTAACTTCGCCGAGAACCGACGCCCGCAAAATTGCACGCAATTGCGTTTTGAACATCATAATGTTTTGCAGGCAAAACCTGATGGACCTCAGCCCCAAAAACGGGTTCGGCTCAGGCGCAAAACGCTTGCTTTGTGTATATTTATCCGCACCAAGGTCAACAGTCCTTATTATCACAGGCCTATCGGCGAAGACGTCGACAGTTTCAGCATAGGCTTTGAAATGGTCTTCTTCGGTAGGCTCGCTTTCGGTATTAAGATACAGGAACTCGGTACGGTACAGTCCTATGCCCTGTCCTCCTCTTTCCAAAACCTGCCGCGCCTCATCTGGAAATTCAATATTGCCTAATAATATGATTTTGGTGCCATCGCGGGTTACGGCCGGCATATCTTTTATCGCATCAAGCCGGTGTTCAAGCTCTGCAAATTCTTTGGCATACTCTTGATACTGTTGCACTGTCTGGTCATCCGGGTTTACAATAACAATACCCCGATTACCGTCGATAATAACTGTATCGCCGCCGCGGACGTATTCTGTAAAGTCTTCCAGCGCCACCACCGCCGGAATACCCAAAGATCGTGCGACAATAGCTGCATGACTCGTGCGTCCACCCGCATCACTGGCAATGCCTTTTACGAATTTCTTGTTAAATCCGGCGGTTTGGGTTGGGCTCAGTTCTCGAGCAACAATCGTAACCTCTTCGGTCAGATGCTCGATGTCCTCACGCTTCTTACCAAGAAGCTGTTTGAGCAAACGTCGTTCGATATCGTAAATATCAGCCGCTCGCTCGCTGATATATGCGTCTTTTACCTTGCTAAAAACTGACGCAATATGACGAAGGGTTGTAGATACGGCGTACTCAGCGGTTACGGATTCGGCGTGCACTAGGTCTGTCATCCTCTTTCGCAGGCTTCTATCGTGGAGGAATCGCAAATGCACAGCAAAAATATCTTTTATCTTGCCCCCTTCGGTCTGGTCCTGCGCCGCCTCAAGTTCAGTTAATTCGCCGATCGCATTCTTAAAAGCGTTTCTTACACGTTGGACTTCTGTCGTCCGTTGCGAAGGCTTCACTAAACGGCGGGGAATGCGATAATCTTCGGAATCAATAATCAGCGACTTCGCAATAGAAATGCCAGGAGAAACACCTATTCCCTTTTTTATTTCCATAATCAGCCGTTGGTATTTTTTAATAATCGATAATCAATTTCACGGCGGCGGCTCACCGAACATCTTCTCTTCCACAAGCTCTCGCAAAACACTGATTACTTTCTCGGCATCTGAACCTTCAGCTTTAATTTTTAATTTGGTGCCGCAAGTCGCAGCGAGCATACTCATCTGCATAATACTTTTGCCGTCAACGTTATTTTCGTCATTGCTGACGGTAACGTCACAATCATATTGGTTTGCAACATCAACAAACTGCATTGCAGGGCGCATATGAAGGCCATCTGCGTTTTTTATCTCAATCTCCGCTTCACAAACCACCTTCTCCAGCGAATCTTGCTCTGCCTGCATCTCAAGCCCTGCCCACCCTATCTTATATCTATAAATCTACATTACTATACAAACATACTTTCGTCAGCCTCCCTGAGAAGATCTTTGATCTGCGAGATACTCCGGCATTGTCTGAGAAACTTGCGGAACTTCTCATGCTGCAAATGCTTAAAAATAGTCTCCATCGCCTGTAAATGTTTGTCGGCATTATCCACAGGACTGATTAAAAGTATCACCGAATAAACCGGTTGTTTGTCGAGAGAAGAAAAATCAATACCAGCGCTACTTTGCCCAATCACTGCAACCACATCTTTAACTGCTTTGTGCTTTACGTGAGGCACAGCAATGCCTCTACCCATTCCCGTACTTGCTTCATTTTCTCTTTTTGTCACCGCCCTGATAACTTCTTTACGGTTGCCCTTGCCGAGCTTACCGGCTTTATCAATTGACGAGACAAGCTCCGCTATCGCACCGTCACGGTCGCCAGCCTGCAGCTCCGGAATCGCCGCCTTAAAACAGACAAAATCTGCAAATTTCATTTTATCCGCCCAAAATCATCCCTAATGGACTACCCAGCTAAATCAAAAACACACATCGCAAAAAATCACACTACGAACCTGAATACCAAATTTCGACATTCGAAAGAAATATCTTATCACTAAAATTGAGCGGTTTTAAGCTGCCAATTTGAACATTAGAATTTCGACATTGCTTCCACCGCAAGGCGTTCTCCGAAAGGGGTCCTTAGGACTGCGAAGGATTTCGAATTTCATCCTGCACCGCCTATGTGTTTGTGGTTCCGTTCCTTACCTTTTATTCTTCTGAGCTGCCGTTCAAGCTTATGGACGGCCATATCAATGCAGCGGTAAGCATCTTCACCTGTTTCGCTACCAACGAAAACCTTGCTGTGTTCGGCCCTGGCAATTATCTCCACGCTGGTATTACCGCCCTGCCCGCCGTCGATAATCACTTCAACCTGATTGATACTACTGTAGTACTTGGGAAGCTTGGAAGTCTTTTGCTCTGCGTGTCTTTTGATAGCCTCCGTTATGTCGATATGTTTACCGCTGATTGTAAAAAGCAAAATTGTTCTCCTTAACTATCTTCCCCGTGAGTTATGTAAAATCCTTCTTATTCTTCACTCGGCAAATCAGACTCAGGCAAAGCAGTCAACTCTTGCTTGAGGGCTGGTGTAATAACCCCACCGCTAATGGTAAATCTCAACGCTTCTTCTATCGTCATATCCAGTTCTATTGTCTGTTTTTTAGGCACCATTATTATAAAACCGGTAAATGGTGTTGGCGAAGTGGGTATAAGAACAGTAACAAATTCCTTTTTCACATTATTTACAATCCTCTCAAGGCCCGAGCCGGTAACAAAACCGACCGACCATATACCCTTTCGCGGATACTCAACCGCAACAACCATCGAGAACAGCCTTTTTTGCTCCTCTCGCGCAAGTAAAAAATCGGTAATCTGTTTTACATAAGGGTAAACTCGTCTTAAAAATGGTGTATTCATTATGAACTTTTCGACCATTCGCCACAGGCTTTTACCTACAACGCTGGCCAGTAGTGCTCCGACTATGCAGACCGCAAGCAGGGCTATAAGAAAACCTGCTGCAGATAACGCGATATTCCACCACTGTGCGGCCAGATTTTTGTCGACAAACTCATTGCCTACAGCTTTTCTCGTCAACCAGTCCAGACCGTCTCTTATGTGGCTGCTTATATTGTCCTGTATAAATGTGTATCCCCAAACGAATATCCAGATTGTCAGGATGGTCGGCAATAATACTGCTAATCCACGAAAAAAGTAGCTTCTAAAGTGCCTCGTAACACTCATATCCTTAACATCAGGCTCTCTACTGTTATCAGTTTGCTAATTTGTTTTCTATTGAAGCTGCCTATAGAACCGCATCTTATCAAGAACACTATACATTAATTTATTGACTCATCATAGTCAATAAAAAAGTCTTCCGGCGTTCCCAAACCCTCCTTACCGCATTTGGGGGCCCCCGGCAAATGTAAACCAATCAAATGTATCGCTGCCCCCGGCAAAGATGCAAAAAGCATAATAAGTCTCTGGCACAACGCCAAAGACAGCGCGTTTTCGCTCGACATTGTGCTCACACGCATAAACATCATTTTCAACCATCCCTCCATTATACCTAATCCTCCAACACTTATCGGCAAAGCCCCCAACAGCCACGAAATCGGGAAGAATATAAAGTAATATTTCATAGGTGCAGTTATGCCGATTTCTCTGCCAATCAGCCACATAGCTATCACGTGCATCCCCTGGCAGCAAAAAGTCAGCAGTAACGCATAAGAAATAGCCAGCCACTTATTGCAATATATACGAATTGACTCTTGCACCTTGCTCAGCGTCAATGCTCCACGACAACGAACGAACTCAAAACTTCGACTTAGCAAAGCTCGCCCTTTGGAATTTGACACCAAAAGAGCGATGACAATCGCAAAAGCGGCTCCAACCCAAATAAAAACCCCTCTGTATTCAATCAGACGCTGCAAAAAGTTAAGCTCAAACGAAAAGTTAAATCCTTCTCTCCGGCCCTCTTCAGGAACAAACCAATAGCAGCCAAAAGCCATAATGAGCATTCCAGTCAATCCAATGACTCTATCAACGAACACCGACAGTGCCGCTTCCAGTTTTTTATCGGTGTGCTTGGTAACGTACCACGCCCGAGGAAAATCCCCCCCAATTGAACCGGGTAGGCAGTTATTATAAAACAGACCTAAAAAATGCAATTTGACGGCCGGCCAAAAACCTATCTTAATAGACTGAACCTTCAATAATAGAGTCCACCTCGTAACAAAAATCAACTGCCCGGTAATATAGAAACCTATTGCAACGGCAAAAATCCACAAATTCAATCCCAATAGAACTTCAGCTATTTCCCCCAAATCTTCCCCCCTAAAAGCCAGATATAGTGCCGCCCCGGCTACAGCAAACCGTAACATATAAGAGACGTATTTACTTTTCTGGACTTTAGCCTTGGGCATTAAAACAAGGTTCCTTTAAATAAAGACTTGTTTTCGCTGATAATAACAGGTAAAAACTACTCTGGCAAGACGATATTTGATTGACACCGTTGTCAGCTCGGGGGGCAATTTTCTTACTTTCTGGGTTGTTTTGCCTTGCTTCTTATGGTATTATGGATATACAGCCTTCTGTGAAACCCAAGCACATTTTTTGCGAGAGAACCGTTAACTTTAAGAATGACTCTGGAAGTGAAGAAAACATTATTTTTGGCGTTGATTTTGACGTTTGCAGCCTCCGGCCGGGCGCTATCGGAAGAGCCCGTTTATTTTGCTGACGCCAACCTCAAGGCCGCCGTCGAACAGGCCCTCGGCGTTACCGACCCAACGCCGACCGATATGCTCGCCCTAACTGAACTCGACGCTGCTGAACGGGGCATTAGCGACCTTACCGGCCTTGAGTGCGTGGTAAATCTGACGAATTTGTATTTGGATGGGAATCAAATCAGCAACATATCTGCGGTTACCAGCCTGGTAAATTTGAGGAGACTGTATCTGGGCCGCAACCGGATCAGCGACATATCTTCGTTAGTTAGTCTTATGGAACTGAGGTATTTATGGCTGGAAGAAAATCAAATCGGTGATATATCTGCGTTAGCCAGCCTGACAAATTTGGAGTGGTTGTGGCTGGCCGACAACCAAATAAGCGATATATCTGTGTTGGCCAGCCTGACAAAGCTGATGGGTGTGGATTTGAGTAGGAACCCAATCCAGGATATGTCTGTGTTAGCCAGCCTGGCAAACCTGGAGTATGTGCATTTGCATGGAAATCGAATCAGTGACATATCTGCGATAGCCAGCCTAACAAAGCTGCGGAGTATGTGTTTGGCCGACAACCAAATCAGCGATATATCTGTGTTGACAAGCCTGACAAATCTGGTGAATTTGGGTTTGAACAGGAACCCAATCCGGGACGTATCTGCTTTAGCCGGCCTGACAAACCTTGAGTGGTTGGAGCTGAATCGCAACCAAATCAGCGATATATCTGCATTAGCCGGCCTGACAAAGCTGGAGAAGCTATTTCTGAACC
>CAYGBH010000138.1:0-2378 GCA_964348055.1 uncultured Pirellulales bacterium | reverse complement strand
TGACAAAGCTGATGGATTTACGTCTGCGTAAAAATCAAATCAGCGATATATCTGCGCTGGCCGGGCTAAAGAATCTGGAGAATCTTGATTTGCGGGATAATCCATTAAACCATGATGCCTATTACATCTACATCCCGCAGATTCGCCAAAACAGCCCGGATATAGATATTGATTATGCCCCTCGTGTACTACCTCGCGGGATATATGTAGATGATGACGGCCCCAACGACCCTGTGCCGTACGATGCGGCCTATAGCGACCCCGGTGAGGATGGGACATTCGAGCATCCCTTTGATACTATTCAGGAAGGTATTGACGTAGCTTTGGATGGCGAAATAGTTTTCGTTCGCGACGGCACTTACCGGGAAACTATTGATTTTGCTGGTAAAAGCATAATTGTTACCGGCTTTGACCCGCATGAGCCGTATCCTGTACTCAATGCCAATTACGCCCGCACGGCGGTTGTCTTTGGTAATGAAGAAGGTCCCGATTGTTTGCTGGAGAGATTCGTTATTACACGGGGTATGGGCGATATTGCCGGGGCAATCAGTTGCGTTGGCAGCAGTCCTACAATATCCAATTGTCTGATTGTCGGCAATAGGGCGATTGACCCTAATGGAGGTGGGGCTGCATTTTGTCTGGACAGCAATGCGGTATTCAAGAACTGTACCTTCAGCGGCAATTACGGCGGCTTACAGAGTGCCGGCCTGTTGATATACGACAGCAATGTGACGATTGTGAACTCTATACTGTGGGGTAATTACGCTGAAGTCTCCGTGGTTTCCGGCTCATTGCCGTCTATTATCTACAGTGATATTCAGGGCGGATGGCCGGGCACCGGCGATATGGATGAGCCGCCTTTTTTTGCCGAACCCGGCTATTGGGCTCGAATTGACACTCCCGACGTACAGGCTGAGCCATCTGACCCGGATGCTGTCTGGATTGATGGCGACTACCACCTGCTAAGCGAGTTTGGCCGATGTCTGCCGGGGCAGGGTGAATGGGTTCTCGATGAGGTTACAAGTGTCTGTATCGATTCGGGCCATCCGAGCAATTCTTTTGGCGAAGAGCTTTCTCCCAACGGCGGTCTCATCAATATGGGTGCCTATGGCGGCACGCCGCAGGCAAGCGTATCTTCACCAACGGAAGGGCCAATTTATTTCACCGACGCCAACCTGAAAGCTGCCGTCGAGCAGGCCCTCTGCATTACCGACCCGACGCCGACCGATATGCTTGCCCTGACCATACTCGAGCTCTGTCACAAGGGCCGGGTAATTAGCAGAATCATCGACCTTACCGGCCTTGAGTACGCGAAAAATCTGGAGCATCTGAGGTTCAGTTACAACCAAGTCAGTGATATATCTGCGGTAGGCGGCTTGGTAAAGTTGAAGTGGCTATGGCTGGACCACAACCAAGTCAGTGATATATCTGCGTTAACCGGGCTAAAGAATTTGATAGTTCTTGACCTGCAGAGCAATCCACTAAACCAGGATGCCTGTAACATTTATATTCCGCAGATTTACGAAAACAATCCAAATGTAAGTATCTATTATGAACCCTGCAACAATTAAGGAAAGTAACTTTTAACAGGGCAGCAATAATAAAACTCGGGAGGCAAGATAAGTGAGCACAAGAGAAGATATTGAGCAAGGTACTGAATTTACACCGAAGTTCGATGACAATGGCCTGATACCGGCGATAGCTCAGGACGCAGAGACCGGCCAAATCCTGATGGTCGCCTATATGAATCGCCAGGCCCTTGACTTGACAATTCAAACCGGCTATGCCACATACTTCAGTAGGGCCCGGCAAAAATTATGGAAGAAAGGCCAAGAAAGCGGCCATCTCCAGAAAGTAGAACAAATACTCGTCGATTGCGACCAGGACTGCCTGGTTCTCAAAGTAACCGTCGATGCCGGTCAGTGTCATGTCGGTTACCAATCCTGTTTTTACAGGGCATTGAAGAAGAGTTCCGATAAAAAGCTGGAATTTAAGGCAAAGAAGGTCTACAATCCGGAAGAAATCTACAAAAAGCAACGCTAAATCTTGCCACAGTTGCGGTGTATCTGCTTGACACAAAAAAAGTTATAGCACTTTGTCTTCAGCAGGTTGAAAACGTATTCTTGTATATTTTTTTCTTGCTTTTGGACTAACAAAATGGTATCATATTGGTAACTTAGTGCAATGTATGCAACGAGGAGCGGTAGCAATGTTTTTTCTTTTTCCATTTTTAGAGTTTTTTTGACTATTTATAAGATGCACAATGTTCCGATAGAACGTTTCAAAATTAAAAACTTTTTTGTTTTCCCCAGGAGGATTTAATTATGAGAACAACAAAATTATTATTGGTTTGTATCCTGACGTTGCTGCTCGGCGCC
>CAYGBH010000137.1:6035-9529 GCA_964348055.1 uncultured Pirellulales bacterium | reverse complement strand
CCTCCCAGTCGCAATGATGGAAGTTTTGTTTGTGCTGCCTGTGATTTAACCGCTGATGTAGAGGCCAATGCAGCCGCGCCAATAAGGGAAGTCTTTATGAAACTGCGCCGGGACATCGAATTTTTCTTGTTCAGCATTTTTGATCCTTTCCTCAAGGCTACAATAATCCATAAATAGTAAAACCGAAATTAATCAAAATCTATGGGTGGGATTTTAACCTATAAAGATGACAAATTCAGCAAAAATAAGGCATAAGTTCAGCTACTACAAAATTTCAACAAATGATTGTGATGTAGAGCCGAAGTTTTATTAGGTGATACTTTCAAACATTTGAGGGATAATTAAAATCAATAAAAGGTTTGGATTGCGTTTAAGGATGCAATTGCTATAATTAGCGCGCAGTTGTATGGTATATCGGAATGGCTATAGATTCCTGCCCGGCGCCTACGCAGGGCAACAATCTTGTGAAGACCCTGCCCCGTACTTGATAAGGGCAATGATAGTATTAAACGTTATGCGCCAAATGATGAAGGTTTTTGCTGATAAGTAAAGGAAAAAAGTGAAATTCCAGATTTTTAAGAACGGCCGGGTTGTTGATAAATTTGTATTATGCGGTGCTTACCTTTTCGGAGGCGACGGAACCGGTATCCGCCGAGCCCAGATTACCTTCAAGAACGGTTTTATCGAGTGTGAAAGGCCGAATCTGGAAACCGCAGGACTGGCTTTGCTATGGCCTATCGATGGCTTTGGCAGGGTGCTTTTACCAACGACCTGTTTGCCCGAGAGACAGCGCCCGTATAATTTAAATGTCGAGATAGCACGTGCAAAGCTAATGCAAATCGTTAACAAGCGAGAAGACTGGTTGTTTTTCAATAGTGTTGAGGACTTAGAAGATATTTGCAAAGAGGCCCAGGATTTATTTATTCAGGCGATTCAAAACATCTCTGAGCCGCCCTTGGCATCTAAATTGGCGGACGAATCACTCAAAAAAGCTATAGTTTTTTCTGAAAAGCTGGCAATAAAACAGACGGAGTCGCTCTTCGATACGAGGAGCAAGAGCCACGGTTTTGGCCGGGGCTGTCTTGGCTGCAGGATAGATCCTATGCAGATTGATGATCCTGTGTATGTTAAGAAGCTGCTGGAATTGTTTGGCTCTGTAACGATTCCAATAAACTGGGCCCAGATAGAGTCTCATAAAGGCAGTTTCGATTTTTCAACGGTTGATGCTTGTATTGATGCGCTTGGTGAAAGGAGGTTGGTGCTCGCTGCAGGTCCGTTGCTTTGTTTCTCAAAAAAGTATCTGCCCAAGTGGCTGCTTCGCAACGGGGCGGACTTTGAAAAGATTAGGGAGACAGCATATCAGTTTGTTTCAAAGGTGGTTACTCGCTATTCCAGCGTTGTTCGTGCGTGGTATGCCGTGAGTGGTTTGAATGTGTTTAATCATTTTGGGTTCAGGTTCGAGCAGATTCTGGAAATGACCCGCGCAGCCAATATGGCCGTGAAACAGGGAAGTGACAGGGCTTTGAAGATAATAGAAATCAGCAACCCGTGGGGCGAATATTATGCGACAACATCCAATACGATTCCACCGTTAGTTTATATGGATATGGTTGTGCAAAGCGGGATTAATTTTGATGCGCTGGGACTGCAGATGCGATTTGGCAAAAATCAATCGGGTATGCACGTCAGAGATATGATGCAAATATCGGCAATTCTGGATTGCTTTGGGTCTATAGGCAAGCCCTTGTATATTACTAATGTTGGAGTTCCAAGCCAACATGGTACTGGTTTGCACGACGGTAAAGTTGCCGGCATATGGCACAGGGAATGGGACCAATCACGGCAAGGGCAGTGGATTGAGCAGTTCTATAAAATAGCGCTTAGCAAACCATTTGTTAACTCCGTGACATATTCGAGCTTCGCTGATACAAAGAACAGTGTCATAGCCAACAGCGGTCTGTTGACAGGTCGGCTCGAACCCAAAGAATCGTTTCGAACCCTGAAGAAACTTCATGATACCATTTTTGGTCGGTAAGTAGTGTGGGAAATTAGCCACGAAGCCTCAAGAAAAATAAGGGTGAGCTAAAGTAGAAAAACAATCCTTAACTTTATGCTTAGGAACTTTGCACTTCTTGAGGTCTTGGCGGTGAAAAATACTGGAGAGCGATAATCCTGTGCAACAATCAGAAGCCAGGCAAAATGCGATTCAATCATTTGCGTTTGTTATCAGTATATGTGTAGCCGTTTGCTTTTCCTATGGTTTTGTTTCCAATCTTGTGCGGTCCGGCTCCACTTTTAGCGGATGCGAAGTTGAGGTGGAGAGCCGAATAAATCCGAACGATGCGCCCGTAGCAAGCCTGGTGAGATTGCCCGGTATAGGTATGGCACGGGCATCGGCAATAGTGACATACCGCCAGCGGTCCGAATTTGTCGGGGAAGATAGTAACAGCCCGGCTTTTCGAAATTGCGATGATTTGCAGAAAGTAAGCGGCATCGGGCCCAAAACCATACAGAATATAAACGAATGGCTGAAATTTGAATAAGGATTGCTAAGCTACATTGAATAAGTTGTTAGGCAATGATTTGATTGAGGCTTCGCCTCAAACTGTTTTATTTCTTGATTCCCGCCTTCGCGGGAATGACAGGAGGGACGATTGTCTACAAACTTTGTAACAGTAGCTTAGTACTGTGTCGTTCATAATTTGAGGGACTGTCATTCCGCACTTGGTGCGTAATCCAGACCGATCGATAACACTGGATTTCCTGCTTCCGCAGGAATGGCAATCATCAATTGAATTGCGACAGAGCAGTAGGTTGGCCGATTCGGATACCATCACGATAGATAAGCCGAGCGACGCAGCTTAGCATAGGTTATCCGGGAAGTATTAGTTAATAGATGTGACAATGTTTTTCAAACGATTAAGTTCTTTATCGCTGGTAGCGCTGCTGATAATTTTCGCCGGCTGTTCGAAACACCCGATAGTTGAGCAGCAAATCATCAGCAGGGCGAAAGCGATTCATAAAAAGGCGCTAACCATTGACACTCATGTTGACATTCCTGGTACTCAGTACGCCACAGAGGCGCTTGATCCGGGGATAGACAATCCGAAACTCAAATGCGACCTGGTTAAAATGAATAAAGGCGGCGTAGACGGTGTATTTTTGGCTGTACACGTTGCACAGGGAAAACGAGACGAGGAAGGGTACAAAAAGGCATATGAATCTGCGATGGCCAAATTTAAGGCGATACATCGCCTGACCGAGGAGATGCATCCTGACCGCTGCCAACTTGCCGCATCGCCGGAAGATGTTGAACGGATTGCAAAAACCGGCAAAAGGGTTATTATGATTGGCGTTGAGAACGGGTTTGCAATCGGCAAAGACGCCTCAAATATTGAAAAGTTTTACAATCTTGGAGCCCGATATATTACGTTGAGCCATAATGGCCACAATGATATTTGTGACTCCTGCAATCCGAGGAAGAAACTCGGCGA
>CAYGBH010000137.1:0-5935 GCA_964348055.1 uncultured Pirellulales bacterium | reverse complement strand
GGTGGCGGCGTTCCGGGTTTCAATGACCACTCCGAAGCATTGAATGTTACTATTGAACTCGTTAGAAGGGGATACTCCGAAGCCGATATTTTAAAGATATGGGGAGCTAATTTGCTCCGTGTCTGGCGCGAAGTGGAAAAAGTAGCCCAAGAATTGCAAAAAGGCTCAAAAAATGGACGAGTGGGAAATTGACAAGCCGCTCGGGCAGTGCTACGGCAGCGGTAAAAAGATTGAATACGGCGAAGAATACTTCGGCGCTCTGGTAGAGACTGACGAAGGACTGCAGCGGCGGGATTTTTGCGCTGATTACTGGGAAAGCCAAAAGCCGGAGGTGTTCTGTTACTGGAAAACCAAGCGGCCACAGCCCGGCCAGAAAAAGGCCAGATTCATTGATGATGAAATGCTGATGGCTTTTTTTGAACGATTAGGCGCCGAGACTGAGCAGGAAAAAATAAATTTTCGTTTTGTCCTGGCGTTGATTTTGATGCGAAAAAGGCGTATGAAATACGATGCGACCAGAACCGAAGATGGCAACGAAATCTGGCGTTTGAGAATAGTGGGCGATAAGGAAATCGTCGAGGTGATAAATCCACATCTTGACGATGAACAAATCGAGCAATTATCGTCACAGATAGGCGAGATTCTACAGACGGATTTATAGAAAGTGAATTATCAGCGTCACAACCTCTGTTTATACTTTTGTTTTGCTGCGGCAATACTAATTCTTGTCGGCTGTGCGCCTGAGGTTCGCAAGCCCTTAGAGATTTGTCCGGGTAAAGACTCTGTAGCCGAGGCGGTGTCTGCTCTTCAGTCGCACTGGCAAAATATAGTGCCGCTCAAGGCTAACGGGCAGTGTCTCTTAGAGTATTATGTTGAGGAAAAGCAAAAGCCGCAAAAAGAAAGGTTTTCTGTAAAACTCTGGGTGAATCCGCCTGTTGAAATGTATCTGCAGGGCGATGTAACTCTTGTCCCCAAAGCGATAGTTCTCGGCTCAAACCAAGACGAGTTTTGGTTGTCAGTAAGGCCGAAGGAAATCAGCACTTACTGGTGGGGCCAATGGTCGCAGCAGGACTCTTCCCTGACACTTATGATAAATCCCAAGACTTTGCTTGAAGCTCTTGGGATTGCGGCGGTAGATGCTCAGCAGAATTGGTCTTTGTCGAATGAAGGTGTCTTTGATGTACTTACAAAACGAGAGCAGGGCGTGGTAGTCAAAAAAATATATGTCTATAGCTGTGACTACTTAGTTCGAAAGATTGAGTATTTCGATGTGCACGGACAGGTTGCCGTTGTTGCAGAACTGGATAAATACAAGCAGGTTCTTGAAGGGTTCTTTGTTCCGGCCAGTATAAAGATTATTAAGCCTGCCGACGACAACCCGGAAGAGTCACTCAGTGTTACTCTTGACCTTAAGTCTATAAAACCGACGGAGATTACTGCCAGGCAGCAGAATGTTCTTTTCAATCGCCCCCGGCCACGAGGAATTAAGCGCGTTATTAGAATCGTTGGAGGAAAGTGGATTGAACAGCCACAGTAAATAAAAAGAAGAGGGGGCATCTCGTTTATGGCCAGGATAAGTCTAAACCAGAGAATTAAAGAAGGCCTTTTTTTATTAGATGGGGCGATGGGAACTCAGTTGATTGCTCGTGGGATTGAAGTAGGCACGTGCAATGATTATCTAAATATTGAGTTGCCTGATATTATTTCTGATATTCACCGCAGCTACTTGAAAGCTGGCGGCGATGCGGTTCTTACCAATACATTCGGGGCCAATAAATATGCTTTGGAAAGGCATGGCTTTGCCGAGGAAGCTGTTAAAATAAACAAGGCCGGTGCACAAATCGCTCGGCAGGCGGCGGGGGAGGAGAAGTATGTCTTAGGCGATATTGGGCCTAGTGGCGATTTTCTACAGCCTTTGGGCACCTTGAAGCCGAAAGAGCTAAGAGACGCTTTTGCCACACAGTGCCAGGCGCTTTTGACTGGCGGTGTGGACGGCTTTATAATCGAAACGATGACGGCCCTCGATGAGGCCACGATTTCAATTGAAGCGACCAAATCAGTCGACGGTAATGTGCCTGTATTTGCATCAATGGCTTTTGATAAGGCCGGTGACAATTTTAGAACGATGATGGGTGTTGATGTCGAGTCTGCAGTTTCGAAGATAGTCTCGCTGGGTGTCGACGCAGTTGGGTTTAATTGCGGCACTGTGTCACTTAATGAATATGTGGAACTCGCGGAGAAGTTTGTTTCGGCGGTGAGGGCTTTGTCGGATGATGTCGCGATTTATGCTGAGCCTAATGCCGGCAAGCCGGAACTTGTTGAAGGCCGGGCGGTTTATAAGGTATCGCCGGAAGATTTTGCAGTGGCGGCGCAGAAAATACATTCAGTCGGCGTGAACATCATCGGCGGCTGCTGCGGGACAACACCAGCCCATATTGAAGCAGTGGCCGAAAAGCTAAAAGCATGATTGTTCGATAAACCTTTTAATCAAGTTGTGGTCAGAAATTTTGCGATTTGCTCTATACTTTTAGCTGTAGCGCCCTGGTTTTTTCTAATTACCTCTCGGCCGTTTTTGGCTATTTTCTGGGCGAAGTCTGGCTCGAGAAGACATTTCTCCATCATTTGCAGCATCTCTTGTTCATCTTTAATAATGACGGCACCGGTGTCGGCTAAGAGTGCATCAACGGTTTGTTTGAAATTAAAGGCATAAGGGCCGAATAAGGTGCATTTGCCAAGAGCCGCAGCTTCGGCCATATCGGAGCCGCCCATAGGAACAAGAGAACGGCCAACAAAGATTACAGTTGCAAGCGAGTAAAATTTTCGCAAATCCCCCATCGTATCGCCAAGAATTACCGTCTGGTCATTGGCTGGCAGGGCAGTGACGTTGTTTTTTACCTGACTGTAGCGAACCAAGGTAAAACTGGCACGTTCTATTAGTTCTGCAACTTCGTCAAACCTTTCAGGTTTTCGCGGCACAATTACCAGCCGAAGATCGCTCAATTGTGGGTCCACAATTAACTTTTTGAAAACGTCGAGCAATATCTTTTCTTCGTTATTTCCAGTCGCGCCTGCGACCCACAACCTTTGATTGCTGATGTTGAGTTGTGCTGCAAGAGCATCCGCCCCTTCGACCTTGTCGGTGATTTGAGCGGTGTCGTATTTTAGTGAGCCGGTAACGATTACCTTTCCATCCGGGGCACCGATTTCCTTAAAGCGCTGAGCGTACTGGTCTGTCTGGGCAAGAATGAGGCTTATTTTCTGAAAGACTTTCTTAACAATTGGCTTTATCTTTTTGTATCCAGAAAAACTTTTGTCACTCATTCGGCCGTTGACTATAATGACAGGAACGTTTAACTGCTGTGCGATTTGCACGAAATTAGGCCAGACTTCCAGTTCCATCAGCAGACAGATTGCCGGGCGAATATTGCCGAAGGCACGGCGCATTATCCAAGAAAAATCAAGGGGGAAGTAAAACACTCGCAGGTTCTCGCCGAACAAGGTATTTGCACGGGCAAAACCGGTATCAGTGGTGGTGCTGACTACGATTTCAAAATCACCGAATTTGTTTTCAAGCTCTTTGACGATGGTTCTTGCTGCGTTTATCTCGCCTACGCTTACGGCGTGCAGCCATATACATTTTTTTGCGGGATTTCTGCGGGTGATTTTGCCGAATCGCTGGGCCCAGCCGGCCCGGTAGCGTTTGTACCTCATGACTCGGTATATAACGATAGGGCTGTAGGCTGCCGCAGCCAGTAAATATAGCAAGTCCAGAATGAATCTCATTTAGTCGTCCTACAAAGGAGTAAATGCCTTAACAATGACTAAATGATATTTATAAAGCACGACTATGTCAAACAATTGCCCAATTGGGTAAGCGGGAATTGATATACTGATATCTGGCCGGAAGAAAAGATTTGCTTGTGTGTTGTGGTTTTTCGGATTGGATTTTTATACATTTAGGGTACGGCAATATTGAGCCAATATTCGGCAAACACGGCAAGATCAAGAATGTCGATCTTACCGTCGGGCTTGGTCTGTGGTGCCATATCCGCTCTTGGGTTCCAATTGAAGGATTCCGAATTGGTATGCCAGACGGCGGCGAAAGCAGCCAGGTCGAGCAAGTCCACTACGCCATCACCGGCTCCGGGTGCAATGTCGGCGATGATTCGTTCGGGGAGACGCTCGAATTCAATGCGGGGCAGATCCTGTCCGGGCAGGCCTCCACCACGAAATATGAAGTTGAAGTCCACGAAGAGATTCGTGCCTATAATGCCATCGAGGACTCCGCCCTCCGGTGAAGGAGCATCTAACACAACGACCGGGACATTAGTGAAGCTGAGCCATTCCGGCGTGGCTATTACTTCAAGAGAATCTATATAATAGCCTGGTGCCGTGATTGTTTCCCCTGTGGCTATCAATATTTCGAGCTCAAATTCGGGGTTGTTGGGGTTAAGCCCTAAGCGGGCGCCAATGGCTTCACTAATGAGGGTATAACTGCTGCCCGTGTCAAAGATAAAGCCATCTTTGTCAAGGGAGGTTCTGCCGGTGTGTGTGAGGTCCACGCTGGAGACAAAGAAGAGACCCTGCATTGGCAAGAGTCCCGTGAGAACGGACGGGCTGAAAGGAGCACCGAAATCCGGATCGAAAGGGTCAAGGATGTTAAAGAAGTCGGGGAAGTATTGGACTGCGACCGAGCCGATGGGTCGCAACTCCAGAGGTATTGTATTGGCGTAGCTTGGAACATGTAGGTCATCGAGTGTGTAGAAGCGTATATCCGGAGCGGTTAGCTTAGTCCCATTATGGGTAATATTGATAGGTTGGTCGTTGTGGAAAGCTGCGGCTAAAAAGACTGAAAGAGGTGTTCCAATCACAGTGAGCGAAGTCGATGATTCGATTGGGTCACCTACGGCGACAGAGACATTGAATTCGCCGACCATAGAAGAGTTATCAAGAAGCAGTCCATTGGGTTCAATGACGCCAAGACCGTCGATAAAGAGACCCAGCGGCTGGCTTACCCAAGCGGTAGCTGAGCCGGTTACGCCCGTAAACTCGACCGTATTTGAAGTAATGAGATCCGGAGTATGATCGAAAAGACCAGCTCTGTCAGCATCGCCGCTGCCCACTATATGGGCACCGGCACCCGTATCAAAGACGGCGATTGCGTAGTCGGTCTCCGGCGTGGCGGTTAGATAATTGCCAATAACTGAGCTGCTGGCTACAGCGTCCAGTTCGAGTTCTCCAGAGCGCTCATCTGTAAAGGTGACCATGCACCAGGAGAGAAAGCCGCCTAAAGCAGGTGATTCGATGATATTAGCAGTTATATCGGGGGTCGGTTGGGTAGATAAAGATATGGGCTGATAGGCCGATTCTTTCTGGGCGGCCTCTTTCAAAAGACGTTTTGGCAGGTTGTCGGTTTGTTTGAAGAAGAGCGTAGGGGCATTTCTATCAGGGTAGTTGACAGCCTTGACGGAAGCACCACCGGTCATTTGCCAGTTGACCTCTTGGTGCTGCCAGCCGGGCCAGCCTGCTTCGACGAAAGAAGTCAAGCACACGAGTGCAATAGGCAGTAAAATAAACCACCCTCTAAGCGAGTTGTATGGGTTGCTTCTTTTCATCTTCTTCCAAAACTTTAACAACACGTTTTATTATAACATATTCAAGCAAAATTTACACGTTGAAAATTCGAAACCGCTGATTGTCTCCTCTACTAAACAACCCACAGGTTTCTCTTGAATCCTGTCCAAATGTGAACTTTCTCTAAATAGTAAGTACCATAAAGCGATGTTTATGTGACGTGGAAACCGGTAAACAGCAGAAATACTGCACAATTTAAGCTATATTCTTGACTTGCAGGTAGTTTTGGCTTAATAGAATAGTACAGGTATCGGTTTTCGTCCCCGTAGCTCAATTGGATAGAGCGTTGGCCTCCGGAGCC
>CAYGBH010000136.1:1931-9754 GCA_964348055.1 uncultured Pirellulales bacterium | reverse complement strand
TCACCCATGTTTTTAGCGAAAAAACGCCGATTTTGCGCGCACGTATTCAATGGCCCTTTCCAGTTAGTAACTGACCGTAACAAACTACTTACTGAACTCAATCTGTCTTATTTTGGCAATCCTCTCTCCTTGAGGATTGCCTGAGCATAGGAGGCAAAATGGCCGTTCACGTCCTGGGTGTATTGCTCGAGGATAGTACGTCCTATCTTCTGATGGTCGCCACATTGATAGAGTGTTGCAGCAATGATTATTTCTTTGAATGCGGCATTCAATGTTTTGAAAGACCTGCGCGGGGACAGCCCCACGACACTGTCTGTGGCCCCGATGAGTTTTGTGACGGCATGTTTACCAAATCCAGGTTTTTTCAACAGCGTTACCAGAGACTCGATTGCTCGCGGATCCCTAAAGCGCCTCAACGCAAAGGTTGCAGCCTTATAATGCGACAATACAGTCTCAGGCTTTAGGATAGTAGTTTTTCGAAGGATGGGCTCCAACGCTCTGGGATCGCCGCTGTAGCCGAGCGCTATGATCCACCTATCGAGATCACTGAACACATTGCCCACTTTTCTGCCTGCCGTATAGGGATAACCCTCATCCCACTCAGTTTGGCCATCCACCTCGGCAATCAGTACGGGCACGCCAGTTTTGTCTCCAAGAATAGAAAGTACTTTCGCGTAATTGATCCTTTCATTCTTAATGGATGATTTACTGTAGGCTTTTCGCAGTAGAGATTTCGATCGTTCGGGGTGGGCCATGATAACGGCGAGTGCCTTCATCGATTTTGATGCGACCTTTCCACTTTGATCATGCTGTCGGCTTAATCCTTTCACATCTTCTACCGCCCTGGCAATGATGGATTCATCCATAGGATAGGAGTCTCCATCATAGAGGACTTTCGGTTCAAGGACGCCTTCTTTGACCATCTGTTGCTGGACTTTCTTGATGTTTACTTTCCTGGTGCAACCGTCCAGGCTTGCTGCCATGGCGGCTGCCATACCCGCCGCGTAGCCCTGATTCTGCAGGTCCGCCTGCATACGTACGAGCGTCATGGCGTCGCGTTCAGCACTTGCTCCCAGGCCGACAACCAAAATACCATCAAGTCCTTTCGGTAGCAGACAACGATACGGCATGTCCACGTGGAAATCAGGGCCTTTCATGTCGTAAACGAAGAGCATTGCCGAATCTGGAAAGGCGGCTGCGTCGAAATTACTCATATGCTGGCTAATGGTGTCCGCGTGTGTTCTTTGATTAAGGATGTCCTGAGTGGTCAGAACATATTCGCCGATAATCCGGCGTCGTTCCCTGGAGTCAACAAGCTGCACCACATCATAAGGTGCTTGGGATCCTTGGCCTCCGCCGTAGGCTATACGCATCGAGGTCATTAGGTGCCATACGTCCACCACATCTGTATCATCAACCATGGTGTAACAGGTGTTGCTATAGCTATCACCAAGATTGCGATGTGGAAAACCCGCAAGCTGTACGGACAGAACGCCCAGTGCGGACACGCTGAACCGCGTCTCGGCGCCAGCAGAAAATGCAATATCAGAATTGCCAGTCGCATCTATGACCGTTTTTGCAAGGACAACGCCCCGCCCCTGAGGCGTTGCCACGATGACACCTATGACTCGTCCATCGGCAACAATGGCTCCGCAGCCGAATGAACACAACCAAATGTCCGCACCGTTCTTGATCAACTCGCGACGTAGCCATTCCGATTTCGCGACCACATCCCATCTTTCCTGAGCACCAATTCCATCGTCAACCTCCTGCGTGAATCCACGACGATTGCCACGCCAGTACGATCCAATCAGACCAGCGGTCCCCACGCCGCCTAGCTCGTCAAGATATTCGACGATGAGTGTTCTGGAGCCCCTTCGGGCAGCACTGATTCCAGCGGGAGCGCCGGAAGTCCCGCCACCAACTACCACCACATCGTATTGCCCGAAAACGGGCAGCGACCGCTCTTGGGAACGGATCATTCCGAGTTGTTTCGAGGACCTTAGCCCTCTAAGGTCTTCCCCAACAAAGTCGATGTCTATGACACCGGAGTCCGGAGAAGTTCCTCCGAACTCAATTCTGTCGGGAGATGGCAAGGTTTTGGCCAGTGTCGATGCCTCCCGACCAATGAGTCTGCCGACAGCCATGAATTCGAGTGGGCGAAACATCTTCTGCGTCGCTTCTTTGTCCATATCCGCGTACACGCTAAGGACGTACAGACCTGATACTCCCCGGGGACGGTATGCAGAAATATCACACCGCGCTGCCCCAGGCCATGAATCCTTAATCCTTGATTCTCCAATCACGGTATCATCAGGTAGGAAATACAGCACTTCCGAACAATCCTTCGCACCTTTACTGGTAACTAAGTTGCGAACTTCTTGTTCAGCCTCGGCAAAGGACGCCAGACTTCCATCCTTCATGTCAATACTGACTGTGTATTCATAAACCGGATATTCCACAACCTGACCGCGCTTAGAAGTGGGACTATCGTATGTAACATCAAGTTTACGGCTGAGGAATTTCTTACTATGTTTCATTTCGCCGCCAACAACAATAAACTGAAAGGTCTTCTTACCCGGTTTGAATCCTCTGAATTTAGCGCTCGTCTGGCGGGCAAGCACCGCGTGGCGACTTCCATCAATAACGACCTTTGCCGTAACAGCCTGTCGGCCACTGCGATTGGCCATGACAATTCCCGCAATATTTCCGTTCTCATCAAACAGGGCCTCTGTCGCATAGCATCCTGTTAAATACGGCACACCAGCTTTCAACAAAGCTTCATCCATAGCCTTCTTGACCGCAAGGGGTGTCGCCCAACGACCCTCACCAAAGACGGCCTTACCTAATTCGGATGCGGGCTCTTCTCCTGGCTCCAGCCACAAGCGTTGGTAAGCACACATATCTACGCCCACATAAGGCCTGTCAGAAATGAGAAAAACGCTGGCGCCGTTTCTCCGTGCTTCACATGCCGCCGCAACGCCTGCGGTGGCCCCTCCGACGACAACAACGTCGACGTCATAGGCAATCGGGATGCTCTTTGCTGATTCAACAACACATTCGGCCTCAACGCAGGATGGGAGAATCAACAAAAGAAATATAAGCACTGACGCAATCATTCTCACAGGAATGGATCCCCGCGCCAGCTTGCTGTCGTTTGCCTTGAATCGAATCTCTTTACTCAGATATTTGCCAACGATTAATTGAGCCACGTAAAATCCTTCCTTTATTTCTCGAAAACCACAACTCTAGGGTTCTTTTAAGTATTAAGTCTGTATTAAGGAGGGGACTTCATCATTGACCGGGTGATGAGCCTTCTGTCCCCGGCCAATAATCTGTACCCCATAACCACTGATTAGTTTCGGCGCGGTAGCTCAAGTAGTGTACACAAATTTATCACCTCTTTAAAGCCTGGAACAAGCCTGAAAAAGCCGAAGAGTGGCGAGCAAAACAGATGCAAACTCAAGCTGTTGAAGAGTGACATAATACCCCAAAAACACCCCCATTTTCACTCGCAAACGACTACAACCATCGTACAACTATACAACCCCTTATCTCGAAATTTGAAAAAATTCTTGCTCCATAAACCCTTTAGTCATAGAACCTTAGAAAAATCATGAAAAACGCGCACGGATTCAATGTCCATCGCTAATGTACCTTGCACTTGAATCGCTTTTGACCGCGCGCTCCATGTAAGTCAGATGTTGCCCCAATTGCAGGAATTTGTGGCTGATGGTATAATGCCCAGCTACAAGCCTTGCTTAATCTTCGTTGTGTGAAAGTGCTTTGGCTTAGTATGCGGGAGGAAATAACATGAGAGGTAGATTCATACATCAGGCCATGCTTGCCATGTTCTTGACCTGTCAGTTTTCTGTCTGCCTTGCCGTGGACAAGCCAGATGCAAACGAGAGAATCAAGTACATCGATACCGTGCAGAAAGACTTCGAGGCAGTCCGGGCTCAGGTTGAGGTCTCGGGAGACATCAAAAGCAATGTCGTGGTGGGCTTCGCCACCTCAATGGAGAAAGTTCTGCCTCGTGTTGGTATTCCACTGCTTAAGGTGAAGTCGTTGGTCGAACTGAAGTTGGCGAGAAATGAGAAGGAAAGCTTCCAGGTTATCATCCTCCCCCGCCACGAAGACATTGAGCAGGTCTGGGTCCGTGTCAGTGACCTGCGCAGTAAAGACGGGAAGCGGTTCGCTGCCAGAAATATTCAGGCCGTTCCGATAGGCTACGTCGAGACCAAAGCCGTGCCACCTTATGGCTCTCCGCACGTCGGCTGGTGGCCGGATCCCATTCTTGACTTCATGCAAGCAGTGGACATTAAGAAGGACGATGCACAGTCTTTCTGGGTACGCGTCCGAGCACCAAAGAGCCAAGCGCCGGGCGTGTATAAGGGCAAGCTCGAAATCATGCTCGGAGAGGATACGGCGTTCTCGTTCGACTTTTACGTTCGCGTCTATGGCTTCGCCCTGCCTGATACTTCGCCGCTTCCGCTAGCTGTTACTTTCTGGCCCCATGACTATTGGCTGCAGGAGACAAAGGAATTGCAGGCCAGATGGCGAGAGTCTGAGGACTATCCTATCAATGCTTGGAAGAAGCACAAGTGGAAGTGGGCGGACTTTTTAGCCGACTACTACTTAACTTATGATAGTCTATACAGCTACAAGGACTGGACGCCAGACTTTGAAATCATTGAGCGCCTGCACACAGAGGAACGATTGGGGCTGTTCAATCTTGGCTACTACAGCCCGTGTGGCAAGAGTTCAGAGCAGATCAAGAAGTGGAAAGCAGATGTTCTCGGCCGAATTCGGCCCGCGTACGAGGAAGCGAAGCAACTTGACGTGTTAGATCATGCCTATATCTACGGCTGCGACGATACGAGACCGGAACTCTTCCCCAGCATGCAACGAGCAGCCGAGATTCTTAAAACCGAGTTCCCAGACGTTATTTTGATGAGTTCCTCTTATGATCAGCACTACGGCATGGGGATAAAGTCTATGGATGCGTTCTGCCCGTACACATCCCAGTTTGATCAAACCAGGGCCGCTCAAGCACGTACTCTTGGCACTCAAGTTTGGTGGTGCATTTGTTTACATCCGCATCACCCTTACTGTAATATGTTTATCGAATATCCAGCAATTGAGGGGCGATTGCTAATGGGATCCATGACGGCGAAGTACCAGCCCGATGGCTTCTTGTACTACCAGATCAGCATTTGGAACTCACAGAAGCCCATCAATACAGGCCCGTTCACTGATTGGGATCCGAGAAGTTGGGACACCTATCACGGCGATGGCTCATGGACTTGTGTCGGCCCTGACGGCACACCGTTGCCCACAATCCGCCTGGAGAACTTCCGCGATGGCCTGGAGGACTACGCTTACTACCTCATCCTAAAAGCCGCTGTCGAGACAGTAGAGAACTCGCCGAAACTGCGCGCACAGCACACTGAGTGGCTGGCAAAGGCCAAGAAACTACTAGTAGTTCCCAAGGAAGTGGTGAAAAGCCTGGCGGAGTTCACGGATGATCCGGCTGTGGTGTATCACTATCGTAACAGCCTGGCCGAAGCAATAGAGGCTGCCGGAATTGAGCCCAAAGTTAATTATAACCGAAAATATCAGCCTTTGCACGAGGCTAAAGATGTGGACGTTTCTAATATCCATATGGCTGTATGTATCGGAGATCTCGACAGAGTAAAAAGTCTCATCAGAAATGGAGCCGATGTGAATATGACGGACAGTAGTGGCCGAACACCACTATATTTGGCTATTTTCACAAGCCACAGAGATATTACCGAGTTCCTCATTGCCAAGGGTGCTGATCTTGAGGTGAAGGATCATAAAGGCGAAACACTATTATACCAGGTGTGTTATAACGTACTCGAGAGTGAAGCCGAACTCCTTATATCGAGAGGCGCCGATGTGAATGTTAAAACTAAGTATGGAAATACACCGTTGCATGGTGCAGCTTCAGCAGGTCACCAGGAACTAGTAGAACTACTTGTAGCCAAAGGCGCCGATGTCAATGCAAAGAATAAGAACAACGGGACGCCACTACACATGGCAGTCTCGCGGGGTCACAAGGATGTGGCAGCAATCCTCATGGCCGCTGGTGCTGACGTCAATTTAAAAAGAAGACGATATCCTGCCGGTTATACACCTCTACATTCTGCTGCAAAAGGCGGTCATAAAGACATAGTAGAACTGCTGATCATCAAGGGCGCTAATTTCAATGTAAAGGACAGGCAGGGCCAGACACCCCTCGATATCGCCGTGCGTCAGAACCACAAGGAGATCGTCGAACTTCTACGGGAGTATGGAGCGAGGTAATAGCAGTAGAGAAGAGATGTAATATGAGAAGACAACTTGCACATTGGCTCATGTTCACAATATTGCTACTTTGCCATTTCTCCATCTGCCTCGCCACCGAAACCTCAGATCCAAATGATAGCACCAAATACCTCGAGGCTGTTCGTGAGTTTGCTGATAATGTGCTTGAGCATGGAAGAGATACCTACGGTCCCAAGCACACGCCTTTATTTGTTGACGGCTTAAACATCCACACCCACGAACCGGTGAAGTGGATAGACCCCGATGGAACAAAATTGATTCTTTCGAATCTGGCAAGTCAGCAGAATCTCTTCCGGACACTCGATGGATTGACCAAGATAACCGCCGACCCTAAATATAAACAGGCAGCAATGGACGCTATCAAGTATGCCTTTGAGAACCTGCGGGCTCCTAATGGGCTGTTGTATTGGGGGATAAAAGTTGCATATGATGCTCAGAAAGACAGTATCTATAATTCAGAAAGCATGCATGTGCTGAAATCACTGCATCCTTATTACGAGCTTATGTGGGAGGTAGATGCAGAAGCTACAAGACAATTCATCGGAGCGTTTTGGTCCGCACATATCCAGGACTGGTCAAATTTGGAGATGGACCGGATTGGGCGTTTTAATCACTATCTCGAAAAACCATGGATTCAAAAATACAAAGGAGGTCCAGTATACTTTCAAGGCAGAGGTGGCATATCCATGCTCACAACAGGAAGCGATCTATTTTGTGCAGCAGGACTCCTAACAAAATTATCTGGGGACATGGAACCATTAAAGTGGGCTAAACGGCTTATTTATAGATACGTTGAAACAAGATATCCTCATGTGGGCATCAGCGGACACGCATACACCCGCAGAGAAATTGATAAGGTACAACATGAATTTGGAGAATATTTCAAGGAACATCTTATCCTCCAGGGTATGCTGGTTCCTCCTGTGCCAGGATTGGGGGATCCTGATGTAAGAGAGTCAATGCTGGGTTATCTTATTATAACTCCAGGAGTAGAATATAGTATAACGACCGGCCCTTGGGCATCCTCTATGATACTCGGGGATATTCTAAGTAATAAAGGAGGCGATTTTATAAAATGGGGGCTCGAGGAACTTACAGCTTTAGGCAAAGTAGTCTACCGTAAACGAGACAATGTGTTCGTTCCCATGTTTACAAATGGTAGAAGTCTTGAGGGGTATGTATGCAAGAAAGATAGTGTTGTTGGTTGGCGTGGACTTAAATTCAAAGCTATCCCGGCTGTTGCCATGGATTTCTGGGTTTACGCACTTGCATATCGAATAACAGGCGATCAGTTCATGTGGGAGATGGCGCGTAACATGGCTTCCGGTCATAGCCTTGGGGATATCGGCATCACCCCAGAGAAGCAGAACCAACTTAAAACAACTACAGATTGCTGGGAGCCGTTTACTTTGCTGGGTTTCCTCGAATTGTACAGGAAGACAGGAAATCAGGTATTTCTGCAGATTGCTCAG
>CAYGBH010000136.1:0-1904 GCA_964348055.1 uncultured Pirellulales bacterium | reverse complement strand
TGGGGATAATTTGCTGGTTCAAAGATTTCACAAAGGTTTTTTCGTACCAAGCGGCAAACACATCTATACCAGGTTCGATGCGATTGAATCCCTAGTATTGCTGAACCTCCATGCTGCTCTCAAGGCAAGCTCGATTTCAGTACCAAATGTCTGGCCGAACAGATCAATTTTTAATGTTGCTTACCGTCACCGGAGGCTCGGAATGGATAACAGTCTGATATACTCTTTGACTAATTCTTTAGAGCCACCTAAGTCACTGCTTGAAGCTGCAACGGAAGGAGACCTTGACAGAGTAAAAACTATAGTCGCTCAGGGAGCCAACGTGAATTTAAGGGATCAATTCAATGCTTCTGCGTTGCATTATGCTTCCCAGCAAGGTCACTTAGAAGTGGCTGAGCTATTGATTGTTAATGACGCTCGAGTAGATGCAGGGCGAATAACACCTCTACATTATGCAGCAGAAAATGGTCATAAGGATATTATAGAACTGCTTATCGCCAAAGGTGCGGACGTGAACGCGAAAGATATATCCGGCGAGACACCACTGCACTTGGCTACATCAGGCGGACATAAGGATGTTGTAGAATTACTTATTGACAATGCTGCTGAAATTAATGTGACTGAGCGGCGGAGCTATACGCCATTGCATTATGCCACCTTTTGGTGGCATACAGAAGTAGCAGAGCTTCTTATTGAAAAGGGTGCAAACGTGAACGCCAAAGACAGGTGGGGCTGGACACCCTTGTACTATGCCATTAGGCAGAAGGAGAAGGAGAAGGTAAAAGTTCTCGTGCATATAATGAAAGTTCTTATTGCCAAGGGCGCCGATGTCAATGCGAAAGACAAGTGGGGCCTTACACCCTTGTACTATGCCTTTCGGGAGAAGGACAAGGAGAAGGTAAAAGTTCTCGTAGATAAAGGTGCAGATGTAAACTTCACAGCCAACGAGGTCTATCCGCTCCTTCACCACGCGATTTGGAATGAGGATGTGGAGTTATCCAAGCTTCTCGTGGCCAATGGAGCCAAGTTCAATTTGAAAGACCAGGATGGCTGGACAGCCTTTCGCTATGCAGTTTTGGGGGGAAACCGCGAGTTGTTCGATTTCTTCATCTCCAAAGGCGCTGAGGTCTCTGACTTCCACTTTGCTGCCTGGCGGGGGGATTTGACTGGTGTTAAGCGTTTTCTGGAACAGGGAACCGATGTCAACATAAAGGACGATCAATTCAATTGGACACCTCTACACTGGGCAACTTTTACTGCCCAAAGGGACATTGCTGAGTTTCTTATCGCCAAAGGCGCTAACGTAAATACAAGGGGTGAGTTTAACATCCAACCGCTGCACTATGCCGCGGCGCGCGGTCACAGAGAACTGGCGGAACTGTTATTGTCCAAGGGAGCCGAGGTAAACGCAAAAGACAACGGTGGCGAAACGCCCCTTCACCATGCGGCCAGGAAAGGCCATCGGGAGGTTGTAGCACTGCTCATCGCTAAAAGCGCCGATGTCAATGCAAAACAACAGGATGGCCGCACATCCCTGCATCGCGCAGCCCAGAAAGGCTACAAAACAGTGGTCGAACTGCTTATCAGTCACGGGGCCGATGTGAACGCAGAAGATTATGAAGGACGGAGCCCTTTGTGGAGTGCAAAGGAAAATGACCACACCGAAATCGTCGAACTGCTGCGTAAGTACGGGGCCAAGGAATAACCATAACGAAGCAGTGACTTTCGGGATCAGTTCAACCAGCCAACCAGTTCGCACCGACCCGCGCACAGATGCCCCCAAAAACACCCCCATTTTCACTCGCAAACGACTACAACGGGACTACAACCCGAAAGGCCAATATCTCGAAATCTGAAAAAATTTTGACTTCATAAGCTCTTTTATAATAGTACCTTATGAAAAT
>CAYGBH010000135.1:0-9841 GCA_964348055.1 uncultured Pirellulales bacterium | reverse complement strand
TGTGTTTCTGGGCAAATTTGAACCGACTGAAGCAGGCTGCGCAGCAGACAAGCATCTGGTCTGCGACTGTCTTGGCCGCAATTATATTTTTCATCGGCAAAGCGACCGCCAGAAGCTCATCGGTGCAGTGTGCCGGTGTCGACCCACAGCAACTCCAGTTTGGCACTTCCACCAGCTCGATGCCGAGAGCCTCAGCGACCGTAAGCGTCGACTCGTTGTAATCAACTGCTGTGGCGTGAAGCGAACATCCGGGGTAATAGGCGTATTTCATAGGCTTTTCCGAGCCAGTCGTGGTCTCAATATTCTTTTTAATCCATCCGGGGTAATAGGCGTATTTTCTTGGTTTTTCCGAATCGGCTGCGGTCACCATATTTCTTATAATGCTTTCGACGGTGCAGACTTCTCTACCTGCCCTGATGATTTGATCCTCTTGATGTCCTTAAAGATGGGATTTGCCAACTTCCTTCCCGTGAAACTTGGCCAGAGCTTCAGCCGACCTTTGAAGAAAAGCTTCGGAGCTTTCGTGACGTCCTTGAAGAAATTGAGCGTCCCTGTATTGAATCTACCTATAAGTTCCATTTCGAAGACACGGCCATACTTCTTAATCAGACCAAGAAACGTCCGATTGAAGAACGTGACAGCTCGCTCTGGGCTGCGGACACCTTCGGTGAGGGCGAGGATCCGTAGGGCGTCCATCACAGATGCGAGATCCACCTCCCGCGGGCACCGCGTGGTACAGGTTTCGCAAGACGCACATAGCCATATAGTCTTCGACCGAAGCGCCATGTCCGTAAGCCCGAGTTGAAGGAATCGTATTACCTGGTTAGGAGGCAGGTCCATATCTGCTGCAATGGGGCAGCCGGCTGAACACTTGCCACACTGATAGCAGTTGCTGACGTCTTGGCCACTCAGTTCTTCAATAGCCTGGACTATGCTCGGCCGTAATTGGTCTTGTTTTATGACACGCTTCATACACACTTATCCAAATCTTTGCAAATGACGCCCTAATTATTCTTGCTCGCAGTCAGTTCGCTGGCGTATAGTAAGGCAGACGAGCAAGGTCGTTTGCAAACTCAATGCTTATCACTTTGACGTTCTTGGGGACTGTTATATGACATCCGGAAAAACTCAAGATGCCCTTCACACCGGCTTTAACGAGAGCCTCTGCTGCTTGCTGAGCGGCTTCGAAGGGCACTGCCAAAATACCAAGGTTGATGTTTCGTTTTTTCAATGACTGAAGTTTCGAAACATTCTCAATCTTGATATTCTTCGTTTTTTTCCCGACCTTTCTGGGGTCAATATCGAAAATGGCAACGATGTCGAAACCGTATGTTTTAAAGCCCGAATATGTCAAAACACTCGATCCCAGATTACCAACTCCCACCAAAGCGGCCTTGTGTCTGACGTTGAGCCTGAGGACCTTACTAATTTGCTTTACAAGCTCTTTGACATTGTAGCCAACACCCCGTGTGCCGAAGTCGCCAAAATAGGAAAAATCCTTTCTTATCTGACAGGAATTAATACCAAGGCAATCAGCTAAATTTTGGCTGGATATGTGCTGGCGTCCCTCCTTTAAAGAGCGCAGTAACTCCCTGAGGTAAACTGGCAACCGCCGTACCGTTTCATCTAGAATTTTACGAAATCTCATAACTTATCATTAACTTGTATTTGGGGCTGCGAATGGCAATTTCTAATGCGAGAACTTGCTCCCACGCTACTCTGGAGAGCACTGCACAGCGCCCCAGAGCGAATTCATAGACTCTGTCCCCTTCAGTTGCACTGCGAGATCCACAATAACCTTTTTACATACAAGGACTTGCGGGAGTTTCCCTGACTGAGATACTGATTCAGGCCGTCCTTGTAAACCACATATAGATTATAACTTAGCAAAAATCATACCACCGGAGTGCTTAACGCAGCGTAAACGTGAGGAAAACAACGTAAGTGCAGCAATAAGTTTCGGTTAGGATAGTGAATTGCCGTTACTCATTATTTTGGATGCCTGAGCAAGAAGTGCACGCCTGAGTAAGGCTTCATTACGATCACATGAACCCAGCCACTATAAACCGTGTCTATTAAAGAGGTTGAATATGAGTGTAAATATACGTTACAGTGTAACGATTCCTTCCAATCCCATACCAATCAGGCATGCGCCTAAGCTCGGTTGGTGTGGGACTACCGCTGAATATCGTGTCGCTGTATCATTTTATAAAGTCTGGGTCTCGATATGCCTAAAAGCTGAGCCGCGTGGGTCTTATTGCCGCTTGCCACCCGTAGCGCTCGCACGAGAAGCTCTCTCTCCGTTTCAAACAGGGTCGACACTGCCGCTTCGCCAAACGGTTGTCTGTTACCTTCGGTCTTGATAACACATTCGTTGATATAAGCAGGCAGATTAGACTTGTCGATCGTCTCGGTATTGGCAAACGCGAAGGCATGCTCAATAGCGCCCTCCAGCTCCCGGATGTTGCCAGGCCAGTGATAACAAGTGAGTACATCCAGAGCACCGTTGCTAATTCCTTTGACCGTTTGTTGGAACACGCCGTTGAACTTGGCAATAAAATGTCGAACCAGCAATGGTATATCATCGAGCCGTTCCCGTAACGGCGGAAGCTCGATCCTGATTACACTTAGACGATAGTACAGGTCTTTGCGGAATTTGTTCTTACGAATTGCTTCTTCCACATCCTGGTTGGTCGACGCGATAACTCTCACGTTGGCAGGAACCTCTTGGGCCTCTCCTATGGGACGAATTCGCTTTTCCTGCAGCGCACGTAGCAGCTTAGCCTGACTTCCATACGGCATCTCGACGATTTCATCGAGAAACAAAGTCCCACCGTCTGCGGCCCGAAACAGTCCGGAAGAATCGCTCAATGCTCCGGTGAAAGCGCCCTTCTTGTGCCCGAACAACTCACTTTCCATCAGTTCCTTTGGCATCGCTGCGCAGTTTACTGGTACGAAAGGTTTACTTGCTCGCAGCCCGTTGTAGTGGATAGCTTTCGCTACCAATTCCTTGCCGGTACCGCTTTCACCACAAATCAGCACTGCACTATCCGTCTTTCTGGCCACCTCGGTTTTCTCGTATACGAGCCGCATGTTGTCACTGCTACCTACAATATTTTCGAAGCAATATTTTTCTTGTAGCTCCGAACGCAATCGGTAAACCTCCTCCTCAAGGCTACCCAATTTGGCGATCTTACCCACGGTCATCAGCAACTCATTCGTATCGAAGGGCTTAGTAATATAATCGGCAGCTCCGTACTTTATCGCCTCTACCGCGTTCTTGATACTGCCGTAGCCTGTCATCAGCACCACTTCAATCCTGGGGTCCACCTGTTTGATCTCCTTGAGCAGTGCCACACCATCCATTTCCGGCATTTTCAGGTCGGTCAGCACAACATCAATGTCACGCCGCTGCCTGATTTGATCCAGTGCTTCTTCTGCGGACGATGCCTCCGCAACGTCATGCCCTTTGAGCCGAAATACTTTGGCGCAGCTCTGGCGCATCGCAGCGTCATCTTCTACAACAAGAATGTTGGCGGTTCTACTCATCGGCAGTAACCTCCGAGGGAGCATGCGGCAGACGGACAGAAACAGTCGTACCCTGGTCGGGTTTACTTTGAATCTGGATTTCACCTCCATGCTCCTCGACGATCCGCTGGCAGACTGATAGCCCGAGACCAGTGCCTTTACCGCGCCCCTTGGTAGTGAAAAATGGTTCGAAAGCTCGTTTGAGTACGTCTTCCTCCATGCCCCAACCATTGTCTGTCAATCTAATCTCCACAAAGTCCTCGCAAAAACGCGTCTGGATCCGTAAACATCCACCATCCGGCATCGCGTCCGCAGCGTTAGTGACCAGATTCAGTAGCACCTGCTGAATCTGATTACCGTCAGCCCAAATTGTTACTTCCTTGTCGCCATACTCGGCCTCAACAGATATTCCTTTTATGGCCAGATCGTTCTTGATCAAAATGAGGCTCTCCCTGATCAATGAGCCCACATCTGTTCTTGACAGGACGCCCTCAGACCTGCGAGAGAATCCCAGTAGGGAATCAATGATGCCCCGGCATCGTCGGGCCTCGCTCTCGATAACATCCAAGTCCGAGGAGTCACCACCATCCCTAACCTGTTGTTGCATCAGTTGCGAGCGCAGCAGTACAGTTCCAAGGGGCGTATTTAATTCGTGAGCCACGCTGGCGGCGATCTGCCCAATCAACACCATTTTCTCCTGCTGAAAGAGCTGGTCCCTCAATCGTTTGTGTTCCTGTTCCAGGGTCACTCGCTCGGAGATATCCAGACTGAGGAAAACCAGACCAAGATAGCGACCTTGTTCGCCATGAACAGTAGAATAGCTGGCCAAACAACGCCCATTACGCAACTCTAACGAGTGGGTTGTGATAAAACCCGACTTCTCCTTGGCCTGTTCAAGGATTCCGCCAAGCTTTGAGCGTAGCTCGGCTGTGGGGCATTCTTGTACCGACTTGCCTAAAAGCTCGTCTGCAGAGGCATTCCAAATCCGTTCCGCACTTTCGTTGCAAAGGGAAATTCTACCCTTATCGTCCACGAAAATGACGCCCTCGACCATGCTGTCAATGATGGCCAGCAGCTTGTCTCTCTCCCAAGCAGCCTGTTCCTGTGCCATCCGAATCCGGCGATTCCGGTCCTCCAGAACTTTGTGTTGTTTCAATAACTCGTCGGACATCTGGTTGAACGACTCAACAAGGTCGCCAATCTCATCTTTGGTGCTTGCCACGACTTGCTGGCTGAGTTCACCATCGCGAATCTTTTGAGCTGCCTCTATGAGGTTGCGGACCGGCTGCGTCACCACCCACGAAACCACTGCTGCCAAACCCACCGCGACTAAAAGGGCAAATCCAGCAATGGCTACCAGTGCCAACGTGAACTGCAAAATAGTGCGTTGGATACGATGCTCCGAGATCCCCACGTGCACAAAACCCACCTTCCCTTGTAGAATTGGAACGGCAATATCGCGCACGATGCTCTCCTTGCCTTCCTCATTTACTGTGTCCAGCAACTCGTGCTTCCACGCATCCTCAGGTTCTGGGCTGTTAACGCCCATCAAATCCTTGGGAAAGCCACCGGCAAAAGTATGAGCCAGCACGCGTCTCTTGCGGTCGGTAACGTAGGCATATGTAATATCTTCATCACTTTTTTTCAGGTCTTTAACCAGTTGCAACAAGGAAACAAAGTCCTCCGTCAGTACGAGATGCTTGCTGCGCGCGGCCAGATTAACGGCCATGTTATGTCCTTTCTCCGTGTATTCTGCACGGAGTGCATCTAACAACTGGCTCCGGACAAATATCACCACCATCAAGTCAAGCAAAGCCACCAGGCCGATACAACAAATCATAATTTTCGTACGAAGGCTCAGACGCACCATAGCTATCTTCTCACTTTTGGGACCGAAAATCCCTTATAAAGGCTTCCATCTGACGGATGGAGTCGTATGCACCATCTTCTATCTCCGTGAACCGGTCAATCAGAACCCTTTTGAGAATTTCACGACCTCTGGGGTCATTGTGCATATTTAGAAAAGCCGAACGGAGCTTGGCTTTCAGCTCCTGGTCGATACTCGGTGAAACGACCACAGGTGGGATGCCGCATGGCGCTGATTTGTAGATAATCCTGGTCTGCGACGTCAATTCGGGTTCCCTGACATTCTCATACTCCCAGATTAAACTATCCACTGCAGCTCCGTCCACGAACTTCTCAGCCACCGAGTGGATCGAATTGTCGTGAGAATATGTAAATATATACCTCCTGAAGAATGTTTCGGGAGTCTCTCTCATTTTGGCGAGGACATAGGTAGGAATAAGCATGCCGGTGTTAGACAGAGGATCGGTGAACGCGAACACTTTGCCCCGAAGGTCCTCCAGCTTTTGAATCGAACTGTCCTTGTGAACAATGAAATATGAATAATACTCGGTTTTGCCTAAACATACGGGGACGCAAAGAAGCTCCATATCGAATTCACGATGGCCCTCGACATATGGACGCGAACAGACAAATGCTGCATCGATTCGCCCCTCTTTCATTAGAAAATTCACTTCGGTATACGTCTTCCGCTGGATCATGTCCACGCCCCGACCGAGCTTTTCTCCAATGTAGTCGAAGATGTCCTCGTAGAACGCGAGCGATTGTGCCGGCGAAATGATTGCGCCGACTGCGATCTTCAGCCTATCTGTTTGCGGAGGAAAGGAAACAGCATCCGTTGGAGACGGCTGTAAGCTGATGCGCTTTGTAGGCTCGAGGTGCTCAGTCTGGCCCAAAAACATTACCACAGGTATAAGCAGCACCCCAAACAGCCCAACACCAACTAACCAATGTACTCTTACCATATCTCATTGACCTTCTGCTGACTCAAGAGTAGGAAATTCATCCTGATAATCTGCGTTCCAGCTCTACTGATGAAACAAATATCATCCCGGATACCAGACTGATCTTCGACCAGCCAGAGCGCTAATTAACCAGCACTTTTCCGGCAGAATTATGCTAACTTGACTGCAATACTTGCGACTGTTGCGTTTGCCAGGACGCCGTTCTTGCTGGATGGCAGACTGTGCGAATCGCCGTTTACGGATCTCATTGTGTCCAACTTGCATCGGCACCTCCATATTGACCGGCATCTTCTTGTGTTCTCACCACTGCAAACGAGTATGACTCGTTGACTCCTGCAGGATAGTATACAATATTCCTCTTTCTTTGTCAATATGGCGCCCTGTGTATTTCTCCGCCTACCAAAGCAAGGTGTCCTCTTTTAACCACTTCCCCATTGAGTCTACCATATGTCGTTGTCGCGGAATTTTGCGGTGACAAATCCGACTACAAGTCTTTTTAAAAAAGGCCCTTACGATTGGTTAAGGCATCGCCAGAGACGTTTCAGCATTCACTTTTCCTCATGCGGTAATAGTAAAGTTAATAATAATCTCATATATGAGAATTACTGCGGACAAGGGGTCTGTCAGACGTAAACTAATGCTGGTATAATAAGTAAATTCAAGCAACGATCGACTGTTGTTGGCAGAATCTGATTGTGCTGGTACCCAACATAAATAAAATGTAATTGGGCTCATAAAATAATTCTCACAAATGGGAACAAAGAATTCTCCTTAAAGTCCATTTGTCCTTGACATGAAGTTGACTATTCTGGTACAAGTGACATAGTCAGAATCTTCGGATTATCAATTTCTCAGAGCAGGCGAAATTTCTATATCTTATTTCAAGTTTTCATTCTTTGACTATCTGCCATTAACTGCTCATAGCTTGGAAGATAGGCGATGATGAAGAAAGGAAGAAAGCCTGATGAGTGAACAAGAAATTGTAGAAGTTAGCGAAGCACAGATCGCGGTACACTGGCAGGAAGAGGAGAAGTTCTACCCCCCGGCGCGATTTATCGCTCAGGCCAATATGACTGACCCTACTATTTATGAGCGGTTCAGTTTGGAGAATTTCCCTGAATGTTATCAGGAATATGCCGATCTGATTACATGGTATCGGTATTGGCATACAACGCTTGATACGAGCGATGCTCCTTGCTGGAAGTGGTTTGTTGGTGGCGAGATAAATGTCTGCTACAACTGTGTGGACAGACACTTAGCGAAGTACAAGAATAAGGCAGCGATAATTTATGTACCAGAACCAGAAGAAGAACCTCACGTGGCTCTGACGTATCAGGAACTTTACGTCAGGGTGAATGAGCTTGCAGCACTTCTCAGAGACTTTGCCGGACTTAAGGCTGGTGATAGAGTGACGCTTCATATGCCGATGGTTCCAGAACTGCCGATCACAATGCTTGCTTGTGCCAGACTTGGCGTAATACACTCTGAGGTATATGGAGGATTTAGTGGCGGAGCATGCGGCGAAAGGATAGCAGACTCTGGAAGTCGTGTCCTGATAACCATTGACGGTTACAATCGGTCTGGTAAGTTACTCGATCACAAGGAGAAAGCGGACATAGCGCTTAAGGCAGCGAAAAAAGAGGGTCAAGTTGTAGACAAAGTCCTAGTTTGGAGACGTTACCCTGGCAAATATGTTTCTGGGAGGCCAATGGTACATGGCCGTGATTACTTTGTGGACGAGGTACTTATGGATTACGTCGGCAAGAGACTCGATCCTGTTTCTATGCCCGCTGAAGACCCACTGTTTATTATGTATACTAGTGGGACGACTGGAAGACCTAAGGGCTGTCAGCATAGTACAGGTGGTTATCTGACCTATGTTACAGGTACATCAAAGTATGTCCAGGACATTCATCCAGAGGATGTTTATTGGTGCATGGCGGATATAGGGTGGATCACGGGTCATTCATATATCGTGTATGGTCCGCTAGCACTTGCTGCAACGACCGTTATGTACGAAGGCGTTCCCACCTACCCGGATGCAGGGCGTCCCTGGAGAATAGCCGAGCGACTTGATGTAAACATATTCCATACGGCACCGACCACGATACGCATGTTAAGAAAAGCCGGCCCTGATGAGCCCGAGAAATATAATTATCACTTTAAGCATATGACAACCGTGGGAGAACCGATAGAGCCGCAGGTGTGGAAGTGGTATTACCAGGTCGTTGGTAAAGGTGAGGCTGTCATTGTTGACACATGGTGGCAAACGGAAACGGGAGGATTTCTCTGCAGTACAATGCCAGCGATTCACCCGATGAAGCCCAGCAGTGCAGGTCCCAACGTGCCTGGTATCCACCCGGTGATATATGATGAGCAAGGCAATGAGGTGGAAGCAGGATCCAACAAGGCAGGAAATATCTGCATCAGGAACCCATGGCCAGGGGCATTCCAGACCATATGGGGAGATCGCAAGCGGTATGTTGCGCAATATTATGCAAAGTATTGCACAAACAAGAATAGCAAGGACTGGCGCGACTGGCCTTACCTCACAGGCGATGCGGCCATGCAAGCTCAAGATGGATACTTCAGAATTTTAGGTAGAGTTGACGATGTCATCAACGTTGCCGGTCACCGATTAGGCACGAAGGAGTTAGAGTCCGCCTGTCTTGCTGTCCCAGGAATAGCAGAAGCCTCGGTTGTGCCTCTGGCAGATGAGTTGAAGGGCCGAGTACCTGACATTTATGTGTCTCTTAAGCCGGGCTGCAAGCCCAGCAAAGAGATTAAAGATGCAGTTACAAGATCTATCGAGACAAGAATCGGCAAGATAGCCAGGCCGAGGCATGTTTATGTCGTACCCGATATGCCTAAGACTCGCTCCGGAAAGATCATGCGTCGTGTCTTGGCAGATATCTCTAATGGGAGGGACATCGGTGATGTCACCACATTAGCTAATCCAGAAATTGTCGAGGAGATTCTACGAATGGTTCAAGAGTGACTTCTCCGGCGAAGAGTTGGATTCCCAGGTAGTTCATGTCATTATGCAAGTCACCGAATCTTGAAGCATACTTGCTTACTCCATCTCATAGGGTACATTTATTCATAGGAGCTAATAATGTCTCGAATTAAGCCTTGCCGAATCACGTATCTCTGCTATCCTCCGGTCTCCGTGTAAAGGAAATTTGTCTGAACGCGTTTTTCGTTTCGAAGTTTTCATCGTTCTACCTCCTAAAAAGATGGTGATTTGTTGAACAGATAATCCCGATTTGGTTGTATTTTTAGTTGTAGTTTTCTAAGATCACAAATTCGCTCCAAATCTATAACTGCCTGAAAAAGATAATCTTGTGATTATTGTATAGAAGGAAATCGAAATGCCCATTGAATCTCTATGAAGCCAGGCCTGTCAAGCCTAAAATTTGAGTTGATTGGTTCAATCCTCTATTCGGGTTTTCGCAGTTAGTTCTATTCGTCTCAAACCTGCGTCC
>CAYGBH010000134.1:0-9872 GCA_964348055.1 uncultured Pirellulales bacterium | reverse complement strand
TCAACTCTAAATAATTGCCAATTTGCCCGATAGATTCAACACTCATCAACTCGAGTATCTTTTTATGTTTTTCCTCATCGGCGACCCTTTCTGCAAGCATTTCTTCAAATGCATCGGCAGGTAACCTGTTGCGTTTGTCGAGCACCAAATATAAACCTTCCAATGCGCTTTCTCCGATGCCTATGGTCTGCAGCAAGGCTGCGAGCATTTTTCTGCTGGATATCTTCACTACAATATCATCCGGCGTCAGTCCAATTTCCCTCAGGTAATCCAGAGCACAGAATATCACCTCGGCGTCAGCTATGCTCTCATCTACACCGATTATGTCAATGTTCCACTGGAAGAACTCTCGAAGTCGGCCTCGCTGTGGACGCTCGGCCCGGAACAATCTCGGCACCGAAAACCACTTTATAGGTTTCGGCAGTGAATTAATCTGCTGGTTTACCATTCTCGCCAAAGTAGGCGTAATCTCCGGCCGCAAAGCCAGCTCTCTACCGCCTCTATCTTGCAGCGAGAAAAGCTGCTCGACAATTTCGTCACCGCTTTTTATCTGAAACATTTTCAGATACTCGAATATCGGCCCATCATATTCCTCGAAGCCGTTGCGCAGCGACACCCTCTTCCAGCCGTCAATTATCCAGTTTCTGACGGCCATATCCGGCGGATAAAAATCTCTTGTTCCTTTTACCGGCGGTATCTTCATTTCTTTCTCTTGTTCTTTTTCTTTAGCTTTTGCTTTTCGGTCACGTTATTGTCGAATTTTATCTTTATATATTCTTCCATTTGCTTATCGTTGATAAAGTGCAACTCGTAATCGTATTCGCCCTCAACGAAATCACAATCAGCGCGCCGGTATCCTCTGCAAATTCTCGGCCTTTTATCGTAAATCCTGCAGCGATTGTCTTTTTCCGACAGGTGTCTGCACTTGTTATCTATGTTGATATACCAGTCGCCGTCCTCTACGAACACCGTTATATTTTTATGGCACAGAAACCACCTTATGTCGTCGTAGTCTCCCTTATCTTCCGGCGTATCGATCGGAAAGGCAAAATATCTGCAGCACAGTCCCGTGCACGTATCACACTGACTTTTTTTCGCCATAACAGCTAATTCCAAAAAACACCAAATGCAATAAGTTTTGCCGTAAGACGCATAAACTATAAGCAATCGCTCACGCCCCGTCAAGAAAAGCCGGGCCAAAAGCCCATTCTATTGACAAAATATATATTTGCTCAAACCGATTGCCTTGCCCCACAGATTGGGTTATAATTATGGCAGACAAGCCGTGCTACGGAGAACAGACATGTGCAAACAAAAAGGCTGCACCTCATTCGAAATTAAAAACCCTGAACGGCAAAGCCGAAGATTTCTAACGTGCCCCGTTAGAGGAAAGTTCTCTAAGGGGGCGGCCTTTACTTTAATAGAGCTGCTGGTAGTCATCGCCATCATTGCGTTATTGATGGCGATATTAATGCCGTCACTGCAGCGAGTAAAACATCAGGCAAACGCGGTTGGCTGTCTGTCGAACCTGCGCGAATGGGGCCTATACTTTTCGATGTACACCAACGAGAACAACGGCTATTTTCACAAAGGTTGGAGTGCCAGCGGCGAGCGCCCATACAGTTGGATGACCGTGCTCCGGCCGTACTTCCAACACCACGTGATACTTTGCTGCTGCCCTACTGCCACCAAGCCCCTGCTCGACGAAAACGGCAGGAGCACGGGCCGGTTCAATGTGTTTGCAGCCTGGACCAACGACCTCGGCGAGTATGGCAGCTATGGAATTAATCTATGGGCTACTAACCCACCGCCAGGAAAGGAGGGTAATAAGCCGCCTGAGTTCTACTGGAGGACCCGCGATATCAAAGGTGCGGCCAACATACCACTGTTCGCCGATGACCTGCATTGGGATACCCGGCCACATCACACTGACGAACCTCCGTTATATCAGGGTCAGAGAGACGACTGGACCACCAATGCCATGAAAATGTTCTGCATGAACCGGCACAGTGGTTTTGTGAACAGCAATTTTGTGGATTTCTCTGCCAGAAAGGTGGGACTCAAGGAGTTGTGGACCTTGAAGTGGCATCGTCAGTACGACATAACAGGCCCCTGGACTCTGGCCGGCCAGGTCCAGCCATCTGACTGGCCTGAGTGGATGAGAAGGTTTAAAGACTACTGATAAGCATCACCGCCCCATAAAGCAGGTGCATATCGAGCGCACTTAATTTCTACGATTTGAATAACACACCTCGTTATGCACTAAATAAAAAAGGGCCTATACCGAATCAATCGACATAGGCCCCGAACTGATGCGAATCCATCGCCCTATCGCCAGTCATTACGGCTGCGGCCATGGTTGCTCATCAAACCAATAGACCAGCAACGTCGTTTAGTCCAACTTTTCCGTAATCACAAAAGCGTCCAGGAAATTCTGACTTTCACGATGGGCCCATAGTATCGTATGCTGCCCGGCTGTCAACGTGACATTGACAACAGCATTACCTGGAGCATCGTCGCTGTGAACACGCACCCAGTGCCAATCAGCAGTCTCAGGGTCTATGCTATTCCACCTGATCCAACCGCTACTGTGGACAGGCACATCATATTGACCATCCGGGATATGGACCCAGAGCGAATCGTCAGCAACGTTACTTACACGACCCCAGATTGCATAAGTACCTGCCGGAACTGTGAAGGTGTAAGTGGCGATGTCTTGAGTGCCTGGATTGTCGTTGTTGCCAGGTACATCCGAAGTTGTCCCGATATACAATCCACCCGAGGGTAAACCCGCTCCGCCAGCGTCCTTGACGGGATCAATTCCGGCAGCGGGGTAAATCTTCATCGGCTCTGTTATGCTATCCGCAGCTTCGGCCTCAAACCATATTTCCAAAGGAGGCTCAGGAACCAACCGATACAGCCTGATATCATCAAAGAGCAATGTACCAGCGGCACCATTGCCATCAATCCCAATAGCCAGCTTCGTGACATTCTGCAGACCTGCGCCTAACGATGCAAGGTCGATTTTCCACTGCTGCCACAGTGGTTTCCCTATGTCAGTGGCATCACCGTCATAGACTACCTTAGAGCCGTTGACCTTCACATACAACTGCCCGGTGTTCCCCGGATTGCCGTAGAAGTACAGCACCAATGTCGCAATGCCGTGTTTGGTCCAGTCCTGGCCGGGGGCAAACGTACGTGTGATCTCTGAGGACGCGGCGCCGGCAGTGTTGCTGTAGAACACTGGCACCGACTGCTTACCGCCGTGGACAATCGTTGTCTCGAGATACGGCGGAAAGTCATTGCCGACCAGCGCTCCGTTGGTCGCGACTCCGAAACCGTCGCTCCAGGACTCAAATATTCTGTGGCTCTTGGGATCAGGCGGGTCAATGTTGTTGTACGACTCAAAATCATCCACTACAAGGGACTCAAGG
The DNA here is from genome assembly GCA_964348055.1 of uncultured Pirellulales bacterium. Taxonomy (GTDB): domain Bacteria; phylum Planctomycetota; class Phycisphaerae; order Sedimentisphaerales; family Anaerobacaceae; genus JAUXAL01. The sequence goes on along the minus strand of CAYGBH010000134.1, from coordinate 6,438 downwards.
GTGGAGAAGCTCCAGAGGTCCCCTTGCCAGGTTGGGGGGCTCTCGGCCTCATTGACCTCATTAATCTTCCAGTAGTAAGTCATGTCTAAATCGAGCGATAAGGGACCATAACTGTTTTCGGTCACGGTATTAACAGGGGTAGTACCGTCTACCACAACCTGCTGGTCAGTGCCGAAGTACACATCGTGCTTAGCTGCTTCTCTTCCTGCTCTGAAGCCAAGGATCACATCCAGGTCCACATCTGTTGCCCCGGAATCCGGGATGGGTTCTCTTGCACGCACAGGTATGTAGAGGAAGCGGACCTCACTGAGACCGAATTGGGGCAGGATGCCTCCCCAGTTGCTATTTGCGGTCAGCTTGACGTACTCTGCCAGCACGCCGCCCAAATCAACAGTGGTATTGTGTGCATAGTCTGGCGTACCGGGGGCCCGGGCAAACTGGTGAGTAGTACCCAATGTCGTATAGTCAGTGCCGTTAGTTGAATACTCGATCGTAACATCCTTGAGCCCGAAACCGATGACCGGCTCCATAGTCTCATTTGAGTTCCATACCAATAGCTCATGCAGCTTATAAACCTTGTCGAACTGAAATTCGATCCAGGTCGGCTGTGGCCCTGCAACACCGCTCAGCCACATGGTTAAATCACCTATGTTACTGTGCAATAAGCCGCTGTCATCCAGTCCCGCGCCGTTGACGATATTCTCAGGCCCTTTGTCTGGACTGCTGCTGGAAGCTGTGGCAATTATGTTCTCGATGGGATAACCGACGGGCTCGGTCGTAAAACTCCAGACTTCACCTTCGTATACCGTATAGTCGGGCGGGCCGTTGACCTCATCGACGCGCCAGTAGTAAGTTGTGCCGAAATCAAGAATTTGGGGCGGAGTGTAGCTGTTGGCATCCTGGGTGATACCGCCAATGCCGTCGTTGACGTCGTTGAAGTTCTCACTCAAGAAAACTTTATGCCCATTGATTGGGGGCGCGAACATTCCCGGCGTCCAGCTCAGGACCACATCACGAGGCACATCGACTGCCGTATCTGCTGGGCTGGGACCCCCGGCGGCCGCTGGGTCGCCTACTATAACCATCACATTATCGATCATTGAGTTACCGTTGCTCTCCTGCCAGACGCCGACGGAACCTGGTCCAGCGTGCGCCCCATGCTGAATCTCGACGAGCGGGTTTCCGAGATCGCCAAGGGGATCAGCAATATCGGCGGTCGGCAAGTACCACACCCTGATCGTTTCACCCTTGGCCTCAATCCGTCCGGTATATGAAACGCTCACGTCTTGGGTTAAGCCGGCGCCAAGACCGTGGGGAACCTGAATCAGAGTTTTAGCTGGATTGTTTTCACAGTTGATTTCGTCGAGGCACATACCTGTAGTGGGCGTGCAATCAGCAAGGTCGGCAACAATGACCGCCGGGAATTCAACGTACCCAAATACGACCAGATAACCCGCGTTATCGGCGGTCTTACGAAAAACCACGCCCCAGCTATCATCGTCTCCCCATGACATATCCAATTGGATAATGCCGTCCTTGAAGTTAGTCACACCGGGCAAGGGTGTGTTGCCGGAAACACTACAACCATTCGTGGTATGCTGCAATCCCTTTCCGCTACCGGGGAAATCAGCGATTGCCCATTGTTGCCCGGGGTTGTCCGGCACCCATTGAGCGGGGTTGTTGACACCAATCCCATCTTCAAAATCTGCATAAAAGTTTTGTGCCGATGCCGTTTGAAGAATCAGCAGCATTGATAGTGCAACAAAAGCGCACAAGAGAGCATGACCTTGAATTCTAATCATTACATAAATCAGTTTTGTGTACATAATAGCTCTCCTTCAAGAAAATTAAAATAAAAGCGACCGAAAAAAACTTCCACTTTCACTAAATTCCCTTTATGCCCAGGACAATTCTTTCTTGCAACCTTACATCACCTCCTTCCTCGGGTTCGCCCCCCCTTCAAATGCCTAACATCAACCGACAATAGAAATACAAAAAAACAATTACTAAGCTCGGGCCCTCGCCATTATATTCTATACCACATTCGATGCTTCACTTCAAGAATAATTCATCTCAACTCACTTGTTTTTCAATGCCCTCGGCGATTTGCACAGGCTGTGAGCTATAATGCAATCTGTTATCAATACTTATGAGGCTTTATGACACTGTTTATAACATCCCATATTGGCCTATTCTGTTCCATATCCTCCTCAAAGAATCTCTAACTTTGCGCTACTTCGCTATTGCAACAAATCAGATTTGGGTGTATAATAACTTTTTTGGCAAGATAGCCTAAATTCACATAGTCATATGAAATTAACGAAACACAGAGCTGCTTTTGCGCATCTTACGGATGAGTAGCAAAAGCAGAAATTAGGAATTCTTTAATGCACAAACGAAGCTCTAAAGGCCCAAAATATCGTAAAGGATTTACCCTGATAGAACTTCTGGTAGTAATCGCCATTATTGCGCTATTGATGGCGATATTGATGCCAGCACTACAGCGGGTCAAGAAACAGTCAAAGAGCGTCGCGTGCCTGAGCAAGCTAAAGCAATGGGGCCTGTATTTTGCGATGTACGCCGAAGACTACGACGGCCGATTCATGGGGGGCTATAAAGCCTCGCCTGTGGCCAATCGGTGGGTCAGCGCTCTTGGCGACTATTACAAGTGGGACGACGAATTCACATGCTGCCCCAATGCAACAAAGCCGTGGGTGGACGAATTCGGGGTAAACTCGGGCGCCGAAGGAAGAGACGTCGGTGTGACCATGGCCTGGGGCTACATGAACAAGAGTCACTGGGTCAAGCCAATGAAGGGAAGTTACGGGATCAACGGCTGGTGTATTAACCCCCAGCCAGGCGCCGAACCTCACAGTGGTGGAGTAAATTGGTTCTGGCGCGGGCCGAATGTGGCCGGGGCCGGGTACGCGCCATTGTTCCTGGAGGCACAGCGCTATAACGGCTGGGCGTTACACACAGACAGGCCGCCCAGCTATAGCGGCGAGCCGTGGAACGACGACGCGCAGATGGGACGGTATTGCCTCAATCGACACGACGGTTTCGCCGGCTGTTTGTTCTTGGACTATTCGGCACGTAAAGTTGGGCTCAAAGAGTTGTGGACCCTCAAATGGCATAGAGAGTACGATGAATCCGGCCCCTATACCAAAGCCGGCCTCGTCCAACCCAGCGACTGGCCGGAATGGATGAAGCCTTTCAAAGATTACTAAACAAAATTACCATTGCACAAACACAAACAATAAGTTACAATCTTATCAAACTCACAAAACGCACTTGCTAAACTAAACCAGTCAGAAGATACAGAGAAGGTATTGTTGTGGCTAAACAAAGAGCATTTACCCTGATAGAACTTTTGGTGGTAATCGCCATTATTGCACTGTTGATGAGCATATTGATGCCGGCGCTGCAGCGCGTCAAAAAACAGTCGAGGACCGTTGCCTGTTTGACCAAACTCAAGCAGTGGGGTCTTTACTTCTCAATGTATGCCGACGACTACGGCGGCTATTTTATGGAAGGGTTCAAAGGTCGTACGGGGGTCGATGATGATAATCGGTGGGTAAGAGCGATGGGGGCCTATTACAAGTGGGACAGCGATTTTACCTGCTGCCCGGAGGCCACACAACCCTGGTTTACTGAGAATGGCGTTCCTACGGGTCTGCGAGGAACGTTCCGCGGCTCGACCTCAGCCTGGGGCTACTATGGGCCGGGCACCGCCCACCAGCGGCTTGGGTGGATAAAACCTATGCGCGGCAGCTATGGGATAAACGGCTGGTGTAATAACAAGCTGCCGGAACAGAATCCTGCCGAGACAAATCACTGGAGGACTCCCAATGTTAAAGGAGCCGGCTATGTGCCGCTGTTTATGGGTGGCCAGCGGTATAATTTCTGGCCACAGCACACAGAGCCACCTCCGGATTTGGATGGTCAGGTATGGGAGGGAAACACGAACATGTCCCGGGTCTGTCTCAACCGGCACAAAGGATTTGTGAACGGCATCTTTTTGGATTTCTCTGGCAGAAAGATAGGACTCAAGGAGTTGTGGACGCTGAAGTGGCACAGGAAATGCAGCACGGCCGGCCCCTGGACTCTGGCCGGCGGCGTCCAACCGAGCGACTGGCCCGAATGGTTGAGACCTTTCAAAGATTACTAAGTAACGCTTCCAATATCCCTTGGCCGCAGGCATAAACGTCTTGCTCACTTCCTATGCTCTCCATGGACGCTTTCTGTTGTCGATGCCTTTGAGCACATCCTTTGTGATAATCGAGCCTTCTATAATCTGAAAATCAAACATACCCACGCAAATAAAATCGGCCCCATTTTTAAAGGCGTATTTGAAACCTTTTTTCGGATGGGTAACACCCGCACCTAAAACCTTATAAGCAATCCAGGGCTTGTTCACCTCTCTCATAAATTCGATAGTTTGTTGCGGGGTAGCAGAGTGGTAATCCACATTATTCAAGGTCTTAAAATAAAAGTCGGGCTCTATCCCCTCCTTCTCACACGCCATAGGCACATCTAATAAATGCCCCCCGACACCTGCGATTAATCCGTTCTTTTTGATAAAGTCGACTGCTTTTCCGAGCAGGTCAACACGGCCATGTTTTACAAAATTATCACCAACGCCGCCCTGTATAAAAGCACCGACAGCCCCATTGTCGATGGCCTTTTGTATACTGCTCGTCAAGTCATTGGTTTTTGGATTAGTTTGCGCGAGCCATTGAATTCGGCCGCCTCTCTCGTTCCAATATTTGTTGAGAACTCTGACCGTGTTCTCAATCTTCTCATCACCTTCTCCACCGCGGACATTCGCTATCGCTGTATTTATCCCGCTCTCTTCAGATATCTGCCAGGTTTCAATGACTTTTTCATCCGTAAAATAGTTTCTTAATAACTCAGATACATAAATCAGGTCTCTGCTGTGCGCATAACCGTTGATTAGGTTGCCGCCGCAGATTAGCCTGCTAATCTTAACCTTGCCAATCTTACCCACCGGCAGACCCTTAATCGAACCTGTGGGCGGCTTAGCCGGTCTCCTCATTGCCGCCAGCAGAGCTTTCTCCTCGAGACTAAGAGCCGATGTAAGCACGGCTGAGGTAACCAGAGATTTCTTTAGAAACTGCCGGCGATTTACATTCTTCTCTGACATAATTACCATCTCCTTTATCAGATGTAGCTACTCTAACAATTTTCAATATCTGTCCCTAAGCTCTCCAGGGCCGCTGTCTGTTCATTTCCCCTGACAATATATTCCTGGCAATAATCGCATCTTCTCTAATCTGGAAATCAAACATCCCCACACAGAGAAAATCGGCACCATTTTCAAAGGCATATTTGAATCCCTTGCTGGGATGGCTGACGCCCGCGCCCAAGACCTTAAAGGCAATCCACGGCTTGTTGACGGTTTTCATAAATTCAATGGTTTCGCGGGGAGTGGCCGAGCTGTAACCGACATTATTCAAGGTCTTGAAATAAAAATCATTTTGTATCGCCGCCTTTTCACAAGCGATAGGTACCTGCAGTGAGTGGCCGCCCACACCAGCCATAATTCCATTTTGCTTCATAAAGTCAACGACCTTGGCAATAAGCTCGACTTGTCCATCTTTGATGAATTTGTCACCGATTCCACCTTGCATGAAAGCCCCAATCGCTCCGTTGTCAATTGCCATTTTGATGTTGCTGGTCAGGTCGTCGACTTTCGGATACGTCTGGGCGATCCATTGTATTTTGCCGCCCCTTTCCTTGCGATATTTCTTGAGAATCCCGACGATGTGGTCATCGGCTCGCAAGACCGCCGTATTTATTCCATTTTCTTCGGATAGCTGCAGGGTCTCCATGACCTTTTCGTCGGTGAAGTAGGTCTTCAACAGACGAGAGACGTAAATCAAATCTCTGCTGTGCGCAAATCCGCTGATAAGATTGCCCCCGCAGAGCAACCTGCTGAATTTTCGATTGCCGATGCTGCCAATCGACATGCCCCTGGTAGCACTTCTCGGGGCCGGTACGGCCGTTTTTCCCGTTGTTGCCGCCAATAAAGCCTTCTCCTCAAGACTCAAAGCCGATGTAACCACGGCTGAGCTAACAAGAGATTTTTTGAAAAACTGACGCCGATTCAAATCTTTCGACATTTCGCCATGCTCCTAATACCCTATTTCATAAGTCTCGCCACAATACCGTCATTTCGACCGCTCGATACTACACCGTCATTTCAACCGAACGAAGAAATCTGTTAAAATAGCTAATATCCATTTTATCATAGTCCAGCTATTTATCAAATACTATACTCCTGTCTCCTGTCTTTCCGTCCCTCAACACCGATGGCGGGCAAGCTTCTAATTTCTGTTATTATTGCTATGCTTATGTTCATTTTATCTATTTTAACTTTGGCTTTGTTTGGCTTTGTTTTGAATAACGTTCGTTGTT
>CAYGBH010000133.1:0-9933 GCA_964348055.1 uncultured Pirellulales bacterium | reverse complement strand
TCAAGTGAAAAATCAATAAAGCAAAATACTTTGTTTGTTAGTTAGCTAATTGGACACCTCTCACTCGCCAATCACTAATTAGTTCCTGTTGCGGAAACAGTATTTGTCATTCTCGTGGAAGCGGGAATCCAGCTTTTTTGCTCTCGACCCCTGCCTTCGCAGGGGTGACACTGTCAGTTTTTGTCTTCCGCAATAGACACCATCTAATCACCAATCACTAACTTCGCCTTTTCTAAATGCCCGAGCAGATATTTTTTCTCCGGCCCGCCCAAGTGCTCCCAGGGCAGGATTTCGTCTGGAGCGAATTGCCTGCCTGCGAGGCCCTCCAGGTCGAATCCGAATCTCTCAAATGCCCCCCGCCATATGGCAGGGTCAAAACAATCGTCCCACAAATCAAACCTTGCACCGCCCCGCCATGCCGCTTCAATAACATCGCACAGATGTCTGTCGCCTCGGCCAATCGCAGATTCCAGTATGCTGCGGTTGATATCGTGGAACTTAAAGTGCAGGAACCTCGCACGAAGTCTTTTTTTCTCATCGAGTATCAACCGCCTGGCTTGCTCGAAATAGATTAGCGGTTTTTGACCGAGCCAGCCGAACGGCGTATGCGGCTTGGGAACAAGCCAGCTTACGGTTATATTGATTTGGCCTGTTTTGCCGTCAATTTCTTTTCGCAGTTTGGCTAATTGAAATGATAGCTCTGCAATTCGTTTTATATCTGCCGGCGTCTCGCCGGGAAGACCAACCATAAAGTATAGTTTCAATTTTTGCCAGCCGAGCCGGTACGCCGCCTCGGCCGCAGCGAACAAATCGTCATCTTTAAGAGGCTTGTTGATGACCTGTCTTAATTTTTCGCTTGCAGCTTCAACAGCAATCGTAAGGCCGCTTTTTCTCACCGAAGTCAATAACTTGGGAAGCTGTTTTAGCTGCCGGTCGACACGCAAACTCGGCACAGACAGCCCGACGTGCTTATCTTGAAAATACGCGCCGAGGTTGGTTACCAGCTCTTCGAGATTCGGATAATCGGCGCTCGACAAACTCAGCAGGCTGACCGTGTCGAATCCTGTCGACCGGTAGCAGGCCTTTGCAATATCTACAATCTTTTTAGCGCTGCGATAGCGAACGGGCCTTCGGCAAAAGCTCGCCTGGCAGAATCTGCATCGGCCTGCACAGCCGCGCATAATCTCAACGCTGACCCGCTCGTGCACAGCTTGCACAAACGGCACTATCGGGGCAAGCGGCACGCGAGCATTTTCAAAATCCTCAACAACGGCATTTTTAAATTGCAGTGGTAAATCACCTGAGCTCGACTGAAACGATTTTATTCCCGTCCCGTCATATCCAAAGCTGTAAAGAGATGGGACATAGACCCAGTCAAATTTCTTGGCGGCTTTGAGAAGGATTTGATTCTTTTTCGCGCCAACTTTTTTCTGGCCTCTAACCAATTCTACCAGTTCAACAACAGCTTCTTCGCCTTCACCCAGCACGAATATATCGACGAACTCTGCCATAGGTTCACAGCAGTTTGCCATACCGCCGCCTCCGACCACCAGCGGCTCGCTGTCGTCTCGACCGGCACTTCGGACATTGATACCACCGAGGTCGAGCATATTAAGCACATTGCTGTAACAAAGCTCGTTTGTCAGACTAAAGCCGATGATGTCAAAACTTTTCAGCGGCGCCTTGGATTCCAGACTAAACAGCGGGATTTTTTTCTCACGTAGCACCTCTTCAGCGTCAATCCACGGCGCAAAGACCCGCTCAGCAGCCACGCCGTCGATTTTATTTAAACAATCGTAAATAATCGCCAGACCCGTATGAGACATTGCAACTTCGTAAACATCGGGAAAGCACAATGCCACGGTCAGGTCACATTGCGACAGGTCTTTTTTGATTTGGTTTATTTCGCCACCGATATATCTGCCGGGTTTGCGAACAAACGGCAGAAACTCCTGCTCAATCCGCTCAGCTAATATTGTCACTTGCTTTTCGTGCATACCGGCATTATAAGCCGATTATTGATTATTTTCTATTGATTATCATTCGATTATCAATTATCAAATCCTGTTATGGAAAGGTCTTTTACAAACAGGAAAATTGGCGCCATCGTAATCATAGTCTTAGCTCTTCTCGCGCTCAACGCGCTCTATTTTTCTGTTCGTTCCAAAAAGAAAGATAGAGCTTGATAGCGCGTAGCTAAGAAAACATAAATGGGAAATCCCAGACAAAACGGCTAACTTTATCCAAATAGCTCACCAGCTTGTGAGCCCAGAAGGAGGATAAGCAATGAATATCTTAGCGAGCTTGTTAATTAACTTGGTCATTATAGGTATCACGATGGAAGTGATCCTCAAAATCACACGAATGAAAATCAGTTCCATAAGTTTCTACGTTGTAGCCCTAATTTCGCTTGCAGCAACTAGGATAGTAGATCAGGTACTGTACGAAGCATACGCTCAGACCAGCTTATGGACAGGCGCCTGGGTTTCGTCTGTACTGATCATACTGTACCGAGCAACTATAAAAGCTCGGAATAAATTCCCCTTTATAAATACGATAATCGGCTGCATCGCGATAGTAGGTTTAGCCGCTTGTTTGACTGCGGAGGTCTATTTTTCTTTCGGCGATAAGAGACCGGTACAGCTTGACAGCGGTCATCACCTGGTCATGGGTACGTTCGCCCGCGTCGTCGCCGTTGCAAAAGATTCAGGCACAGCCGAGAAATGTATCCAAGCCGCTCTTGAAGAAATCCACAAAGTCGATGAGCTGATGAGCGACTACAAGGACGACTCGGAAATAAGCGAGCTGAACCGCCATGGGGCCGAAAGAGCGGTCCGGGTCAGTGAATCAACATATGAAGTTTTGCAGACAAGCATTGAATTCAGCGAATTAACAGGTGGAGCATTTGATATTACCGTCGGGCCTCTGGTAGATTTGTTCCATTCCGCAGAAAAAGAAACCGTCGCCCCCAGCAAAGAGCAAATCGACCAGGCCAAATCGAAAGTGGGTTACGAGAAGCTAAAACTCAACAGTCAAAACAGGACGGTAAAGTTCAGCGTTGAAGGCATGAGAGTGGACCTGGGTGGTATAGCAAAAGGATACGCAATCGACAAGGCAGTCCAGATAATGCAAACCTGCGGTGCAATCGGCGGAATGGTCGATATCGGTGGCGACATTCGATGCTTTGGCACACCGACCAGAGGCAAAGGCCATTGGCTAATCGGCCTGCAAGACCCCAACGATACAACAGATGGACTCGGCGCAGGTCAGCCTTTGCTGGTATTGAAGCTAGCGGACGCCGCCATCGCTACCAGCGGTGGTTATCGGCGATTTGCTTTGATAGCAGGCAAAAAGTACAGCCACATAATCGACACAAAGACCGGATACAGCAGTGACCAATTGGCAAGCGTAACAATCATCTCCAAAAACGCAATCGATGCCGACGCTTTAGCGACGGCGGTCAGCGTGATGGGGGCCGAAAAGGGCCTTGCCTTAATCGAAGAGCTGCCCCAAACCGAGGCGATTTTAATACCTTCACAGCCGAAACTGCAGCTCATAAAAACCAGCGGCGCTGAAAAATACATAAGGTAGCCCTCCAGGTTTACCCCGGGGGGTTATTTAGCCCCGCATTTATTGCGAGGTTTTGAGGTTTATCCTGAGGGTTTTTCGTTTTGCCGCGGTATATAATCACCTTGGTCGGGCATTTGTTCATTGCGGTTTCGGTTTGTTCGTTGGCCTCGTACTTCTCGTAATCCAAGCGGGCTAAATTATCCTCCACTTTGAATTGTTCGGTTTGCTTGACACACAGCCCGCAACCGATACAGCCGACCTTACACATTGACCGCGTACTCTTGCCGGTTTCCTTACTGCTGCAGGCAACAGTCATCATATTTTCATAACGGAAAGGAACCATTTCGATTAGATTCCGCGGGCAGGCCTTTGAGCAGGCTGTGCAGCCGGTGCATTTGTCGTAGTCCACAATGGCCAGGCCGTCAATAATGCTAAGAGCACCGAACCTGCAGGCCCTTATACAGTCACCGAAGCCCACGCAGCCGAACGCACAAGCCTGCACATTGGCCAAGGCATTTGCGGCAACGCAGGTTTGTATGCCTTGATATTTCGCATATACGGTTTTGTCGGCGGTATGAGCATGACAGTGCACGATCGGTCTCTGCGGGGGTCCCGAATCGCTGACTTGCAGGCTTAATATTCCAGCGATTTTCTTTGATGTTTCCGGGCCGCCGGGCGCACATCTGCCGATAAGTTCCGGATTTTTCAAAACGGCTTTTGCATATTGACCACAACCGGCGAAGCCGCAGCCACCGCAGTCAAGCCTCGGCAACGCCTCGTGGACTTGCTCTACCTTCGGGTCAACCCTGACCTTGAGCTTTTCGCTTGCGATCAGGAGCACCAATGCAAAGCCGAAGCCCAGGCCTAGCATCGTCGCCCCGGCAGGCCAGGCACTATTCCATAATTCCAACATCTCAGCTAAAATCATTCTCTAATTAACTAATCCACTAATTCACTTATCTTATCATTCCTGCAAAACCCATAAACGCCAGAGCAAGAATACCTGCGGTAATCAGGGTAATTGGCGCACCTTTGAGGCAGTTCGGAACGTCGGCTAAATTCAGATTTTCGCGAATACCGGCCATAATGCAAATCGCCATCGTAAAACCGATGCCGGCACCGAAGCTGAGTACCACCGCTTCGAGCAGGTTATTGATACCCCAGAGGTTTATAAACAGACACAGTCCTAAAATCGCACAGTTTGTTGTAATCAGCGGCAAAAATATGCCAAAGCTGTCGTATAGTGTCGGGAAAAACTTCCGCAGATACATTTCCACCAATTGAACGGCACCGGCGATAACTAATATAAAGCAGACATATCGCGTAACCTCCAAACCCAGTTTCATCAGGATCCAATTATCAATCATCCACGTCAGCGTACCACTGAGAGTAACAACGAACGTCACGGCCATACCCATGCCGAAAGCCATATCGATTCTGCCCGACACTCCAAGATAGGGACATATACCGAGAAACTTCGTGAACACAAGGTTGTTAACAATGACGATAGATATAAAACCCATAATTAGAATGTTAAGCGTATCCATAAACTTTTCCTCTCAAGCTTCTTTTTTTGTGACCATGTTCACCAGGCCCAGCAAAAGCCCCAAAGTGATAAAGGCGCCCACCGGCATGCTCATCGCAGCCCACGGCACAAACCAACCACCCGTTTTTTCCAGAGCGAGTATCTGAATTTCAAATATTGCGCCGGTTGCGAGCAACTCTCTGACACCGGCTAAAACACACAGTGTTAGCGTAAAGCCGGCCCCCATTCCCAGTGCATCTATGATACTTACTACAAGGGAATTCTTGCTGGCGCACGCTTCAGCCCGACAAATGATAATGCAATTGACGATAATCAGCGGGACATAAGGCCCAAGTGTCTCGCTCATCCTCGGCACAAACGCCTTCAGAAACAAATCCGCTATTGTAACAAACGTAGATATTGTCAGCGTGAACATCAGGATTCGCAGATGCGGCTTGAGAAGATTGCGCATCAGGCTCACTATGATATTGCTGCAGACAAGCACAAAGATTACGCAGCACCCCATAGTCAGGGCCGGCTTGACCGCGGCGGTAACCGCCAACGTCGGACACATTCCCAATAGCAGCCGAAAGACCGGATTTTCACGCCACAATCCAGCCAGAAGCGTATCCTTATAAAGCCCGGCGTTAGCTTCACTTTTATTTGTCATTGCCGATTAGCCTCTTGTCTCGCATCTGGTTTTTAATCTGCGTTATGGAATTATTTATTATCTCAACGACCGCCTCGCTGCTTACCGTCGCTCCGGTTATCGCAACGATTTCGGAATCGATTTTCTCGGGCCGGCCTTCACCGGTTTTTACAAGTGCCAGTTCCTCAGCCGGCGCACCCTTGAATTGGTCTCGGAAGTAATCGTATTTTATCTGGTCTCCGAAGCCGGGGGTTTCATTGCTTGCCAAAATATCGAAGCCTGCGAGTTTTTGAAAATCTTTATCAACAGCGACGACCAGCTCGATTTTGTCCGCAAAACCGGACCCGGCGGCGTTAAAACTCCAGCCGACGCATTCGTCTTCCGACATGGCCTTGTAAAGCTCAACTTTTTCTTTTTTGCCCCGGGTCGACTCAATTTCGATTTCTGTGTCCAACGCCTTGAAATTCTCAGCCTCCGGCAGCAGGGCACGAGTTAGGCGGTTAAGTTTGTCGATTCTGTTCTGCTCTATTTTCTCCGATAACGCAGCATTGGCTACCGCTATCAGCAGCCCAAAACAAAACGACGCCACAATCAGCAGCCAGCTTTGTTGAATAAAATATTTTATCTTAATCATTACTAAACTTTCCTTGCCGCCAAGACACCAAAAAGTGTAAAGTGCTTAAAGTGACACTTATGTGTCATCCTGAGCCCCCTTCTTGCTTCTGCAAGAGAGCTGGGGGGTGAAGGATCTGGCAACCGAAAGGCAAGATTCTTCGCTTCGCTCAGAATGACAGCTTTGCTGTCACTTTAGCTCACTTTAGTTCACTTCACACTCGGCTTACCTCCTGTCGGAACCCTCTTACATAATCTATCAATCAAAGGCGTAACGGCGTTCATCAAAAGAACGGCAAACATCACGCCTTCCGGATACTCTCCGACAATTCTTATGAGCATCGTTATAGCTCCTACACCTATGCCGAAGAGCCACATTCCTTTACACGTTAAAGGAGCGGTAACAGGGTCGGTGGCAATAAAAAAGGCACACAACAATATTGCCCCGCTGCTCAAGTGGAAGAACGGCTGGACATAGGCATAGGGATCTAACAAGTAGAATATAGCCGCAAAAACAAAAGCAGAGATTAGAACAGCTAATGGGATATGAAAGTTTATCGTTCGTCTTATCAATAAGTAAAGTCCGCCTATTAAAAGTGCGACTGCGCACGTTTCGCCCAGACAGCCGCCGACCTCGCCCGTGAACGTCGCCTTAAAGTGCTCTTGGTTATATTCCGTGGCTCCCAATTCGTTTTTTATCGCCCGCTTGCTCCAGGCCAATGGAGTTGCCTGCGTTCTTGCGTGGACCACGTTTTCCGGAGCAATTTTGGGCATTCCGGCATCGATAGTGGCTGGAACCGTCCAGCTCGTCATCAATACTCCGAAAGAGGCCGTCAGAAATGTTCTGCCGACCATAGCGGGATTGAATAGGTTGGCGCCGAGTCCGCCAAAAACCATTTTGCCGATTGCGACCGAGAAAACGCTGCCGATTACCGCCGCCCAAACAGGCAGCTTCGGCGGCAGTGATAACGCAAGGATAATACCGGTAACAACAGCACTGAAATCATCGAGCGAATTGGGCTTCTTGCGAATTGCATTGCACAGCCACTCGGTTGCTACTGAAGAGATAACACAGGTGGCGATAAGTATAAGTGCGTGGATGCGGAAATAATAGCCGGCCGCCGCCATAGCGGGAGCCAAACCGATTATGACGTCTATCATTACGCTGCGGGTCGAAAGACGTTCGCTAATATGCGGCGAACAAGAAACTCTTATATCTTTAAGCATCTTCTCCTATCTCACATCCCCTATAAATCCGAAATTCGAATATCGAAATCCTACAATATCAAAATTTAAATTCTCAAATAACCAAAACGCTTTGAATTTTGGATTTTTGTCATTTGAATTTGTTTCGGATATAGAATTTTATATTTAGTGCTTCATATTATCCCGGTATTTTTTTCTTTTGCCTGGCAAGAAAAATCTTGCCCGTTTTGATATATCCTGTCAGTTCTATATTGGCCGGGCAGACGTAACTACAACAGCCGCATTCCATACAAGCGCTGATATAATAGCTTTCCGCCACATCCAGAAGATTATTTTTTACCGCGTGGGCTATTTTCGTCGGGTTCAGATTCTCCGGGCAAACTGCCAAGCACCTGCCACAGCGAATACAAGGCGTCTGCCGTCTTTCGAATTTAGCCCTGCCTATCTGCTCTTTTGTTAGTACTGTTATCGCATTGGTCGTTTTCGTAATGGGCGTCTTCAAATCGGCAATCGCTATTCCCATCATCGGCCCGCCCATGATTACCTTCGCGGACTTTTGAGTCACCCCCCCGCAAAATTCTATTAAGTCCTCAACCGACATCCCTATTGGAACATGGTAATTGCCCGGCCTGGCGATCGCTTCACCGGTAACGGTTACGACCCGGTGGGCCAGTGGCAAACCCGAAATGACCGCTTCGGTAATTGCCGCAACGGTGGCAACGTTAAGCACTACCACTCCGATCATTGGCGGAATGCCGCCCGTCGGGACATCTTTCTTTAGAATCGCTTTGATAAGCTGTCTTTCACCGCCTTGTGGATATTTCGTTTTGACCGGAACAACCTTAATATCCTCGCCATCGGCGCGGGTTTTCAGTGCTGCGTTCATAACTTCTATCGCTTCGGGCTTGTTATCTTCGATGGCGATAAGGACTCGTGAACAGCCCGATGCCTTTCTGGCAAGTCTGATACCCGCAATGATTTTGTCGGTCCACTCAAGTATAATACGATAATCGCAGGTGATATACGGCTCGCACTCACAGCCATTGATAATCAATATCTCCTTGGGCAGTCGCGGATTTGGTTCAATCTTGACCCTCGTGGGGAAGCCGGCCCCGCCCATACCGACGATACCAGCCTGACGGACGGCATCACATATCTTTCCCGCCGAATAGTTGTTCTCATCGAAATCATCTTTTAATTTAAAGGATGGCCACTTTGTCGGACTGTAGGGAAATGCCCCTATAACTACTGCCAGGCTTCGGCCAAGGACCGCATGAGACCGCAGGGCGACTTCTATTACTTTACCGGTAATGGGTGAATGAACAGGCGCCGATACAAATGCATCACAATCGCCAATCTTCTGGCCCGCCTGGACAGCCTCTGATTTTCTAACCAGCGGCTGGCAAACAGCTCCAATGTGCTGGCAAAGCATCACCGCAACTTCGGTGACGGCAGGCCCCCGCTGTATCTCCATTTCACGGGTAAGGTCCTTTTTCTCCGGAGGGTGAACCCCGCCAGGAAAAGAAAATCTGCCTTTAGTATCAATCTTCATATTAAAGAAATTTTGAAATATTTGTTGTTTATCTTAGCTGCCTATTTATCATCCGTACAATCAATATGCAAACAAAAGTTATCAAAAGCGATATAAGAAAGTTAAGAAATGTTCGCAGCTCCTTTGCATTTACAGCTTTGGCAAGAACCTCTTCAAAAACTGCTAAAGAAACGATAAAAACCACCACCGGCAGCAGGAAGGCGACAGTAACCTTAAATACAACCGATGGGCCTTTAATATTCCCCAACTGCTCGTAAATCTTTTGGCAGCCGTGCTTTTGGTCGCAGTCTTGACAGAATTTTTCCTGGGCCATAACTTTTTACTACCATATATAACAAGGAGAACTTATAATACATACAGTTAAGATTTTCAAACAGAACTTTTCATAATTGCGAGCATAATTATGTTTAACAAATTGATGCTGCTAATATTAGGCCCAATTTTTTACCTCTGCGCCGGCTGTGCAACCAACCCAATAACCGGCGAAGAGGAGCTCATGCTGTTTTCCAAAGAGCAGGATATTGAAATAGGTCGCAAATATGCTCCCGAGGTTGAAAAGGAATTTGGCGGCAGAATTGCCAATCAAGGTTTGCAAAATTATATTGACAGCGTCGGCCAAAGAATCGCTCGCATTAGCCACAGACCCGATTGGCAATATCACTTCGTGGCGGTGGAGGACAAATCGCTTAATGCGGCGGCCTTGCCCGGCGGGTATATTTTTATCACCAGGGGAATGCTCGAAAAACTTCAGACCGAGGCGCAATTAGCGGCAATACTGGCCCATGAGACAGTGCACGTTGTCGCCCGAGACACCCTAAA
>CAYGBH010000132.1:0-10013 GCA_964348055.1 uncultured Pirellulales bacterium | reverse complement strand
ATGCTAAAATTCTTGAAATGACAGAAGCCTCGAAAGCGACCCGGGAACGGGCCGCTGCCACCGTAGCGGAACTTAAGGCAAAATCTCACGCGGTTAAACTGGAAACGACAGCTCGTGTAGATGAACTTGATGAGCAAATCAAATCTACCACTATTCGGACAAAATCGGAAGCCGACAGACTCAATGCCACCCGCGAAGCAATCCTTAAGGATGCGGTGGCTCACGTAAAAGAGCTTCGTACCAAAGCCGCTACCATTGAGGCGAATCTTGCGAATGAAGAATATCAATTAAAACTGACAGAAGCCGCGTCTGTCAAGGCCGAAGCGCTGGCAAAAACACAAGAGAAATCTGCCAATGCGCCTACCCGCCTTGGAAAGGCCTTGGCTGAAATTGCCCGTCTTCGGGCGGAGATTAACCATCATCAGGAAAGCTCATCAGCCAACTACGAATCGCAGCTTGCTGAAATTCAGGCCAAACTCGACGATGAGCTCAATGAAGTCAAGAAACTCCGAGTTAGTTCGGACAGGGCCGAACAGTTCGCACGTGCCGAATTTGTTAAGGCAGAGGCCGCCGCTCGTGCCGAGGCCATACGTCAAACAGCGATTCATGCCGAGGCTGTGGCCGAGGCACAGAAACTTGAGATTATCGCCGAAGCCGAAGCCGAAGCGGCAAGAATAAAAAAGGAAGTCTTGGAAGAAATTGCGTCTAAAAAAGCAGCAAATAAAGTGGAAATCGACGATAACACAACTCCCGCACCGGAGCAGCCGGAAGAACTGCACGAGGTGCCGGATGTTCCGCAAGTCAAGGCTGTCGCGGTCAGGATAGAACCGGACCACATCGCAGAATATCGCGCAAGCCTTGCGGAGGTTATGAGAACCAGGGCGAAAGCTGACGCGTACGAATTGGTCGCAGAAGCGACATTCGCAGAAGCCCAAACAAATCTTCTGGCTGTAAAAACACAGGAAGATGCCATTGCATCAGAGAAATTAGGCATCGCGGATGCTCTTGAGGCCCAGGCTCGTTCACGGTTCAGCGAAATTGAAACCAAGACCGAAAAAGAGATAGATGTCGTAGAATCAAAATACCGCCAGCACCTTGTGCAAGCGGCATCCTTCCGTAAGGAAAAAGAAGCCGAGGTCATGGATTATCAGAGTCAAGCGGATGCTCTGGAGCAGATTGTCAACGCCCGCGCAGAACAACTTCTTGCAGAAGCAGAAGCCGTTACCAAGATCGGCCAAAATGACGTTGAAGAATTAAAAGTTGCGCTTTGGGCTGTACAACAGCGCGGCGACGCCCAGTATTCAAAACTTATGGCAGAAGCCGAAAGTATTTCTGATTCGCAAGAAGCTCTTGCACTGCAGATTGATGCGCAGATTGATTCTGCCCACAGATATCTTAAAGCAGAACTGGCCAAAATTGAAAATACAATCCAATCGGCGGAAAGAATCGCACAGGCCGATTTACAGCAGGCATTGGCGCAGGCGACCGTTGTGCGACAAAAAACAGAGGCAGAAATCAGCCGCACTAACGCACAATTTACATTGGAAAACGCGATATTGAAGTCAGAGATAGAACGAGACAGAAAGCTGGCATTAAGTCAGAGCCTCCGGGGCGAAGCTGTCTGTGACCGTATGATGGCAGACGCAAATACAAACAAAACGTGTAAAAATGCCGACATTGATGCCCAACATGCGACCGCGCAAGCTGACATGAATATTATGCTGGCTGCCAACTCTGCAAGACGTAAGGCCGCACAGGTCTATCTTGATGCTGTAAAGGCTAGGTTCAACGCACGAATACAGCAAGTCAAGGCCGAACGTGTAATCGACATGGCCGATAAGAACAGTGCGACTGCTTTAAAGCAAACCGATTTAACCAGTGCGCTGGCTAAAGCGATGGCCGCCCGTGAAGATTCTAAGCGGAAACTGGCTGAACTGCGGGAAAAACAGGTCACGCTTCATACTGCTTCTTTAGAAAACTGGTCTGCAAAACTTGCCAGTTTTCAAAATGACAGTACGGAATTCGAAGTGGTTGAAATGGATTCCAATTAGTTCGCTGAGATGCCTGTGTGTGAAATGACTCCTGTAACCCACACGGTAACTTGGGGTCTTGACGACGCTGGCTAATTTCGGGAAGAATCACAACAACGAAGCAGGACGGATGAAAAAGAGCCGTCCTGCTTTTTTGTGTTCTTACGAGGATAATTAAAGGTGTCCGCCTGCACCTTAGGTGGAACCTTTTTTAGGCCTTTCCCGTATTTTGGAGCATCGGCCACTTTGACATTCATTTATTCTTCTTTTCTTTTTTTAATCTTCTTTTTTCCTTTGGATTAAGATGGGCCTTTTTCTGTTGTTCTCTTTTGCTTTTATCTTTTTTCCCCTTATCGCCCATATCTGTTTCTCCTTGCCTGAAAATGACTGGTATTTATTAACCTGTCCCCGAAATACTTATCGATCATACCCCAGCTACCATTACATCGCTTCCTTGTAAGAAGCTACATCCGTTTCATTGTCCATATAATACGCGCTTTTGCTAAACCTATAAGCATGTTTTTAATAAAGCTGCTTTAATCTTGAACCGCAAATCCAAGATGTGCTCGCTCGTTAATGAGAAATTTATACTATTCCTGCTGGATTTACAAGAAAAAAGGTCCAAGTGATGTTAGAAACTTCGGTTGCGCCCAGGATGCTCGCAAGTGGACTCGAAGTTTTGGTTTGACGGGGGGCGTTAGTTTGGTTAGACTTTAGCGTCCAGTTTGGCTTTCTCATCCGGCAGATAGCTAAGTAAGAAGGCAAATCGATAGGAAGGAGTTGGATTGTGCAGGCGGTTAAGGACATTACACGTCGCAGCTTTTTGAAAAAGGCAGCGACGACCGCTGTGGGGGCGATAACTGTGCCGTATATCGTTTCGTCCTCGGCTTTAGGTAAGGCCAGCAGCGTCGCGGCGAGCGAGCGTATTGTGATGGGCTTTATCGGCACGGGCGGCAGAGGAGGGTCGCTGCTGCGTAATTTTATGCACCTGCAGGATGCACAGGTCGTGGCGGTCTGTGATGTCAAACAGCAAAATCGCGAGAGGGCACTGCAGGCGGTAGATAAACAATACGGCAGGAAAGTATGCACCGCCTACAACGATTTCCGCAGCCTTTGCGGGCGCAGCGATATTGACGCGGTCGTGGTTGCTTCCACGGACCACTGGCACGTGCTGCACGCCCTTGCGGCGGTGCGAGCGGGAAAGGATGTGTACTGCGAGAAGCCTTTGGGGATGAGCGTCGAGCAGGGGCAGGTGCTGCGGCAAGAGGTCAATCGATACGGCCGCGTGTTTCAGTTCGGCACACAGGAGCGGTCGAGCCGAAATTCACGTTTTGCCTGCGAGATGATTCGCAGCGGCCGGGTCGGCAAGATTCACAAAATCACGGTTGCCTCCCGGTACAGCCGGGCTTCGGAGAACTATCCGCCGATGCCGGTTCCCGACTGGCTGGATTACGACCTGTGGCTGGGGCCGGCGCCCTGGGCACCCTACACGGCAAACCGGGTCAATAACAGCCACTGGTTCCATATCAGCGATTACGCGCTGGGATTCATAGCCGGCTGCGGGATTCATACGATTGACATCGCAACATGGGGCAACGGAACAGACCTGACCGGGCCGGTGGAGGTCGAAGGGGCCGGGGAATTTCCGCGCGACGGACTGTGCAACTGCGCGACAGGCTGGGATGTGAATCTTAAATTTGCCAACGGTGTGACAATGAACTTTACCGACGGCGAGAGAAATCCGCTCGGCGTTCGTTTTGAAGGGACGGATGGCTGGGTGTTTGTGAAGGAAGAGCATCTGGGCGGTAAGGTCGATGCGAATCCGAAGTCATTGTTGAGCGAGGTAATCGGGCCGGATGAGGTACATCTGCCGGTTAGTGACCATCACCAGCAGAATTTCTTAGACTGCGTCAGGACCAGGGCTCAAACGGTGGCACCGGTTGAGGTTGCGGTTCGCTCGGATACGCTCTGCCAGCTCAGCGACATTACGATGCGGCTGGGCCGCAAGCTGATGTGGGACCCGGAAAAGGAAAAGTTCATAAACGATGCCAAGGCAAACCGCATGCTGACCCGGCCGATGCGCAGTCCGTGGCGATTATAAAATTGGTTATTGAAAAACTCGCTATATTTACTGGGAGCTTTTGTTATGAAGACAAGAGAAATTAACCGACGTCAGTTTTTGAGACGGACTACAGGTGCGGCTGTGGGTGCAGTGAGTTTCCCGTACATAGTTTCGTCGTCGGCGCTGGGTAAGGCTGGCAGCATTGCCGCCAGTAATCGAATCACCGTTGGTTGTGTCGGTGTTGGGCCGCGGGGCACCGCGGTGATGCGCAACTTTCTTGCTGAAAAAGATGCTCATGTGGTGGCGGTCTGCGATGTCAAAAGCAACGTGCGCCGGGAAGCTCAGAATTTGGTGAACGAGCATTACCAAAGTTATGGATGTTCAGCTTACAATGACTTTCGTAAGTTGATTGGGCGCGGTGACATTGATGTTGTTCTTGCTGCTACGACGGACCACTGGCACGTGCTGGTAGCACTGGCGGCGGTAAAGGCGGGCAAGGATGTCTACCTCGAAAAGCCGATGGGGCTGAGCGTAGAGCAGGACCAGGCCCTGCGCGCCGCGGTGCATCGCTACGGGAGAGTCTTTCAGTTCGGGACACAGCAGCGTTCGAGCCGCAATTTCCGTTTTGCATGCGAATTAGCACTGAACGGCCGACTCGGAAAACTCCACACGATAAATGTATGGTCGCCCGGCAGCAGCCAGGGCGGCTCGCCGGAACCGGTACCGGTACCGCAGTGGCTTGATTACAATATGTGGCTGGGGCCCGCCCCCTATAAGCCGTACACCAAAGACCGCTGCTCGAACAAGCTATGGTGGTTCATTTCCGACTACGCCATCGGCTTTATCGCCGGCTGGGGTATTCATCCTGTGGACATAGCCTTGTGGGGCGGCGGTGAAAAGCTTGCCGGCCCGGTGGAAATCGAAGGCAAGGGCGTTTGGCCTACCGAAGGAGTGTGCGACACGGCCATGAACTGGAATGTTACCTGCAAGTATGCTGGCGGCGTCACTATGAACTTCACCGGCAATCCGTTCCCTGAGCAATGGCGCAAACGCTACGGAAGGACAAGCTCCCACGGCACGGCCTTTGAGGGCACGGAAGGCTGGGTACACGTCGACCGCTCCGGCATTAACGCTTATCCGAAGAAGCTGCTTGAAACCAAGTTCGGGCCGAACGAAATTCACCTGTACAAAAGCAGCAACCACGTCAGGAATCTGCTGGACTGCGTGAAAAGCCGGGCCAAGACGATATGTCCCATTGATGAGGCTGTGCAGGGCGACATAATATGTCATATCAGCGACATCGCCATACGTCTCGAGCAGAAACTCAAATGGAACCCGAAGAAGGAACTTTTCGTTAATAATGACGCGGCCAACCGCAGGCTCTCGCGCCCGATGCGCAGTCCCTGGGTGCTCTGAAATTGATTATTTACTATTGACGATTGAACGATTGGTAATCGTTGTACAGCAACCGCTTTAAGAAATTGTTTTAAGGAGAAAAGCCAAATGGAGAGAAAGTTAGTCCCAATGCTATTGTGTGTGTGCATTCTTTTTGCAGGCTGTCAAATGCTGGAAAATAAGCACTCCGAGACAACAGGCTGGATAAGCCTTTTTGACGGTAAGAGCCTCAATGGCTGGAGGGCCGGCGAGAACAAGGGCACCTTCACAGTCCGTGACGGTATGATAGTCATTGATGGCAAGCGCAGTCATCTCTACTATGTCGGGCCAATTGAAAACGCCGACTTCAAGAATTTCGAGTTCAAGGCCGACGTTATGACCGAACGAGGTGCCAACTCCGGCATGTACTTCCATACCGCTTACCAGGAGGCCGGCTGGCCCGGCAAGGGCTACGAGGTCCAGGTCAACAACACCCACAGCGATTGGAGGAAAACCGGCAGTCTCTACGGCGTAAAGGATGTTCGCAGGTCACCGGCCAGGGACAACAGGTGGTTCACCCAGCACATTATCGTCCGGGACAAACGAATTATCATTAAAGTCAATGGCAGAACTACGGTCGATTACACTGAACCGGAAAACGTCAGCTATCCGAAGTTTCCAGGGCGCAAAATTTCCCGCGGCACCTTTGCACTGCAGGGGCACGACCCAAAGAGCGTGGTCTACTTCAAGAATATAATGGTCAAACCGCTGCCGTCGAAAACCGCCGAGAAAACCAAGGCCGTCGTGGTTACAGGCGGACACAAGTTTGAGCACGAGCCGTTCTTTTCGATGTTCGAGGGCTGCGATGATATTGAATACGTCGAGGCCGAGCAGAAAGACCACAGCGAGATATTTGAGGATATCAGCGACTGGGATTACGACGTGATAGTGCTGTACAATATGACACAGAACATATCGCCGCGACGCCGGGACAACTTCATCGAGCTGCTCAATCGCGGCGTAGGGCTGGTCGCGCTGCACCATACGATGGCCTCATTCCAGACGTGGGGCGAGTATCGCAAGATTATCGGGGGCAAATACTATTTGAAACCCAAGGCCGGCGGCAGTGTGCAGTGCCAACCCAGCACATTTAAACACGATGTGGACATTAACGTGCACATTGCGGATGCGTCACATCCGATTACACGCGGTATGAGTGATTTCCAGATAAACGACGAGACGTATAAGGGCTGCGGCTTCGAAGAGAGCAATCACGTACTGCTGACCACGAACCATCCTACAAGCGACAGAACGATTGGCTGGGCGAGAAGGTACGGCAAGGCTAAGGTCTGCGGCATCCAGCTTGGTCACGGCCCACTTGGGTACGCAAACCCGAACTACCGCCGGCTGGTGGCACGTGCAATCAGATGGTCTGCCGGCAGACTGGATTAGAATTAAGCAGGGACGATTATCTTCAATCGCTTTGTGTCGAATTCAACTGAAAAGCGTAATAAAACAATCTCGCTCGGCTTTTTCAACAGCTATGAAATGGCGGTTCGAGGCAGAGGTCGCAGCTTTGCGAGCAAGAGCAGGGGGTGTAAAAAAATAAAAAAAATTTTTATTTTTTTCTTGCAATCTCTACAAATGTAAAGTAGCATCTACATTATTAAAGATAAAGGAGCTTGTTATGGCAAAGAAAAACTATGAGCTAACCGAGGCTGAATGGGCGATTATCCAGGCCGTCTGGGAGAATCAGCCGTGTTCAGCACCCACTGTTCAGGAAATTCTTGAAAGACAAAAAGGTTGGAGCTACAGCACCGTCAAGACAATGATGGACCGCATGGTGACCAAGGGCCTGCTGAAGACCGAACAAATCCGTAATCTAATACTTTACCGCTCGGCTATAACTAAAATACAGGCACAGAGAGGTGAAATTATGCGCACGGTAAAAAGGGCCTTCGACGGGGCACTTACACCGATGATGCAGTTTTTACTGGAGAATAATAAGCTGTCAAAGAAACAATTAGATGAGCTTGAAGCGCTTATAAAGAAAAAAAGGACTCGGCGTCAAAATAAATAGGCGGAGAACATATTATGCACACGCTGTTAGAGCAGATTAATTCAGCGGGGCAAACGTTCATCACATTTGCCTTTCCAATGTTGGTGCAATCAAGCGTGCTTATTTTGGTTTTGCTGTTTATCGATTTGCTTCTGCGTAAAAGAGTGCGGGCTGTGTTTAGGTATGGGATTTGGATGTTAGTGCTTGTGAAACTTCTGCTGCCAACCTCACTGTCTTGGCCTTTGAGCGTGGGACACTTCTTTGGCGATAAATTGGCATATGTTGACGTGACCAAGACTACAAAAGTGGCAGAACCGGAGATATTAACGACTGCTGAAGTAATTGTGCCGAAAAATGCAGACCTTCCGAATATTCAGACAAACGCACAGAAACCTGCAATATCAACGATGCCGGCTAACACTGAGCAGCTATCAAAGCAGATGGTTCCGGCATCATCCGAGCCACCGGTTGTATCCGTTACGCCCGTGTCCTGGCAGGGAATTGTATTTCTTGTTTGGCTAAGCGCAGTAGCGGCAATGGGATTATTATTATTGCAGCGGGTAATTTTTGTCAGGAGACTTGTTGCACAGGCCAAAGAGGCAAACGACTTGATGAACGATTCACTTGAGTATTGCCGCACGCGTATGGGTGTGAGAAGAAAAGTCGGCTTAAAGGTCTCAGCGAATGCGACGAGTCCGGCGGTATGCGGGTTATTTCGGCGTGTGATTTTGGTACCGCAGAATTTGGCGCCGAGTTTAGGGGCTAACAGCCTGAGGACGGTTTTACTGCATGAGCTTGCGCATATAAAGCGCGGCGATTTGTGGGTGAATCTGGTGCAGACCATTTTGCAGGTTATTTATTTCTATAATCCTCTATTGTGGCTTGCCAATGCAATAATACGCAGGATTCGCGAGCAGGCGGTTGATGAGACGGTGCAGGTGGCCATGGGTGAGAAGGCCGGGCAGTATCCGGAGACCTTAGTAAATATTGCTAAGTTGGCTTTTGGTCGGCCGGCCTTGAGTCTGCGACTGATAGGTGTTGTGGAATCAAAAAGCGCGCTGTCGGCCCGTATCAAACACATCCTCAATCGTCCAATGCCGAAAAGAGCAAAGCTCGGAATCATCGGTTTATTTGTAGTTATCATCATCGGCGCAATCCTCTTGCCAATGGCAAGTTCTATGCAGGGCCCGCCGAAACTGGTAATCAAAGGAGTAGTAAAAGATGCTACGACAAATGAACCGATAGCTGGAGCAAGAGTCTTTGATGATAAGTATGGTCCTGAACCTGTCTGGGAGCAAATCCGCCCCGACCAGCGCAGCAAGTGGGGGGCGATTACAAATGAGGCCGGTCAGTACAGCTTTCTTACCTGGCCTGAACATCATTCCATAAAGGTAGAAGCGCCGGGATATACACCGCAGCGCCGAAGCCTTTACAGCGGCCATCTTGTTTTCAACAAAAAGGACGAGGAGATTTTCGACTTTACCCTCGAACCTGAAAAAGCTTCAGACTCATCAGAATTCAAAAAGACGCTTCCCAACGGCGTTACCGTTGAATTAGTTGGTGTTTGTGAGCATCCGAGCGAAGGTAAACAGTGGTGGCGGCCGGATGGAAGTAGATTGCTGAACCGGCCCTATGATAAAGTAGGCGGACATGTTTATCCTAATGCAAATGAGCAAGCTTGTGAATTTGCCGTTCGTGTTACAAGTCCAAATTCTAAAGATTGGGGGTACAGCTGGCAGATAGAACCAGGCGGTTCAAGCACATCGGGCTCTTGGCCTGTGAAAAATGGTAAAAAACAGGAAGACCTTCGTTACATCGCAATTTCAATGCCGAGTAAACATGAGGTTGCTAAAGTCAGCTTTGCCGTTGCCTCAGGACCTTGGCATACCTTGGACAACAGAGCTGCCGACGGAAAAGGCGTTGCGTCAAGCAGCGGTGAAGGAGGTGGGATTATTTGGCTATCTCCTAACTGCAACGAAAACGAGACTGTTCTGAGCGTGTGTCACACTTATAAAGAACCACAGGTTCGGATTGTGGCTATTGGTAAGAACGGCAATCTTCATACAGGCGACTACACCTGCGGCGCAGTTGGGGAAATGGCGACAATTACGGCAACTTTTGATTTACTTCTAAGCAACATCGAAGAATTCCAGTTCCAGACCCGCCCGTATCGAATGGTACGGTTCGAAGATGTTTCACTCATACCCGGAAATATAACTGATGTGAAGATGACAGTTTCTCGACCGGATACGCAGGCTAAATTTCCTGATAAAACCGAGATGCAGAGCGAGATTGAAGGTACAAGTATAAGTACGTCTCGTGGAAAAGTGAGCGTTGTTAAGGGCGAGGGAGGCCCTGATGTCACTATCAGAAGGAAACTACCTCCGGAAGGAACAGCATATTTCAAGAAATTTGACCAGGTGTACCTTTTGGAAATAGTGTCCAAATCCTACGGGCAGGATATTAGAGAGTCTGTTGGCAGAAAATC
>CAYGBH010000131.1:0-10127 GCA_964348055.1 uncultured Pirellulales bacterium | reverse complement strand
TCTGGCCGGGAATATATTCGAGGACCAGGTGGACAATGCCCTCGGCCTCTTCCAGTTCCTCATGGATAGTGGCTATGTTCGGGTGATTCAATGACGCTAAGACCCGGGCCTCGCGAGTGAAACGCGACCGAGTCTTACGATCGCCCATCACCTCGGCCGGCAGGCTCTTGATGGCGACCGGGCGGTCGAGCTTGGTATCGTGAGCCAGGTAAACCACCCCCACAGCCCCACGGCCTAATTCACTCTCTATCCGAAACGGACCGATTTGGCTGCCCGGCGCCGAGCCGTTGAAACTGGCGGTGGGATGGTTTTTTTCCTTACCTGCCGGCTTACTGTTTTTTCCCGTAGCGTCGTTCATCGGCATCTCACTATCAAACCATACGATACCTGAAATTTCTGAACTCGTCAAAACAGATTTCGCCGGTTTTTTGGGGGGCAGCGAAATCTGTCCGGAGCAATGTCCTGAGCAACGCCGAAGGAGCAGCCGAAGGGTCTGTTTAATCTGTCACTCCGTACTTGATACGGAATCCAAAAATGCTTACCCCCAAATAATCAATCATCATTAACCAATAATCAATTTTAGGCCGCCGAACTATCCAGCCGATTCGCATATCTATACTTCCCGATTTAACAGTGGCTATTCATTCACACCAACAACTATTTTTTCTCCTACTTTGATATCTTTATAGATTTCCGGAAAGGCTCTACGAAATGCTTCGATGCTTGCGTCGCAGCTATCATGACCAGAGAGTCCTACAACACCAGGATTCCGTTTTTTTAGCAAATCGATGTTGCCTTGAACTTCCTCGGTTGTAATTGGATTCCATGGTGCTTTACCTGTTCCAGCATACATTTGTATTTTTATCCCTTTCCACTGTCCCCTTGAATCAGTGACAGGATAATGCAGACCACCAATTATGCCATAAATGGGTTCATCAAATAAAGCCTCAGCACGTTCCAATATCTTAGATAGGGTTTGATGACCGCAACCAGAAATAAGTACTATGCCTTTTGCATCAACACTGACAGCTAACGTCTGTTCCGGCGTGTAACCCAGGAAAAATAATTGATTTGATATTACTCCAAGAGTTGCTACTCCTTCAGAAATGACAGTCGGATTCTCGGCGTAAATGGGAGTAAGTCCCGGGTAGGTCATCGGAACAGGAGTGTAGACTCTTTTTTGCCCCAGATTGATCTGATGATTTGTCAAAGAAAATGTCTTCATCTCGCTCCACTTTCCTCCGCCTACATGATCATCATGATTGTGGGAAATTACAATAGCATCGAAATCATCCAGGGTGACCCCTAACTGTTTCATATTACGAAGCAGTGGGGATGGATCTCTCTGACCATCATTAAGTCCCAGGTCAAATAGTATTGTACATTTATCAGTTTTAACAAGATAGGAAACACCCACCCCTTTTAGGAATTCTTTAGATGTATGCCAATCTATAAGAGGTAAGATTTCGAGTGTTTTCGTTGTACCCAAATTTTGTATCTTTTTGATAGTCGACTGCTTACGCTGCCATTCTTCTTCTATTTTCTGTTTACCTTTTTTAAAACGCGCCAGCATCTCATTCGGGTCACCAAAAAGGTCAAATAAAATTGTTAAGTCTGGATTCTTTTTTATTTCTTGCTCGATGGATAAAGCTTCTTCATTCCCTCTTAATGTAGATGTCTTCTTTGTCTCAAGACCAGCACAGCCAAAAAGTAATCCTGGCAAAATCAAAATAATAGCCAATTTTTTATCAGTTGATTTCATTTTGTCCCTCCTATGCTAATCTCAGTATGGCTCTTCCAAATAAGGCTGACCGGAGCAGAAGCCGAGTGTAGCTATACTCCATTCTTTTTGTACCTGTCATTGTACTGAGTTTTGGGCAAGATTGGCAAGGCCATTTCTTACATCGTGGCCTGTATTGCGGCTGGACTGCTGGAACACAAACAAAATCAATGGTATTATCCGGATATATTTGGTATCCTACCATGAAACTGTACGCTGTACGCTATTGAACGCTATGAAAAAAGCTATTGTATATCTCGTTGGTGCCGGCCCGGGCAGGGCGGATTTGATTACTCTTCGCGGGGTCGAGGTCCTCAAGGCCGCTGACTGTATAATTTACGATAAGCTGGCCAACCCGGCTTTGCTTAAATTTGCCCGCAGCGACGCTGAGATTGTCCACGTGCCCAAACGCATTGGCGGCCGTTCATTTACACAGCAGGAAATCAATGAACTGCTGGTAGAAAAGGCGTCCGGCGGACGAACGGTCGTGCGATTGAAGGGCGGCGACCCTTCTATTTTTGGCAGGTGTGCCGAAGAGGCTGCCGTCCTTGCTAAGGCCGGAATCGATTTTGAAATCGTACCGGGCGTCACCGCCGGTATCGCCGTTGCTGCTTATACCGGCATCTTCCTGACCGACAGGGAACATAGTTCGCAGGTGGTTTTTGTTACCGGCAGAGAGGCCGAGGGCAAGCAAAAAAGTAATATTGATTGGCCACTGCTCGCCAAATTCAGCGGCACCATAGTTTTTTATATGGGCGTTGGCAATCTGGGTTACATTGCTGAGCGGCTGATAGAAAATGATATGGCAGAGGGTACACCGGTGGCGGTAATCGCTGACGCTACCTTGCCCACTCAAAGAGTTGTAAAATCCCCGCTTGGCCGAATAAGTGAAAAGTGTAAGGCCGAGAAAATTGAACCGCCGGCGATTATCGTTGTTGGTGCTGTTGCCGACAGTGACACGACCCTGAACTGGTTTATGAAAAAGCCGTTGTTCGGCACCAGTATCGTTGTAACGCGGGACGCTCGCGGCAATGCCGATTTTGCAGCTGAAATTGTCCAGCGCAGCGGTAATCCGATAGAATTTGCAACGATAAGAATAAAGCCGTTGACCCAGACGAATGAGTTTTTACGGACGCTTGCCAAAATCGCGCAATACGATTGGATAATCTTTACCAGCAGCAACGGCGTAACGGTATTCTTTGAGGCTTTGCAGAGTCTGAGCAAAGACGCCAGAGTTTTCGCCTCGGCGAAAATTGCTGCGATAGGCAGTAAAACTGCGGCTAAATTAAGCCGGTTCGGGATAAACGCCGATTTTGTGCCGAGTGTTTTTACAGGAAGGGAACTCGCCAACGAGCTAATTGCTTATACGAACTTAAGCGGCAGGAAGGTTTTGCTTTTGCGTTCACAGCTTGCTTCAAAGGAACTTGACAAGCTGTTGACCGCGGCCGGGGCTGAAGTTCATGACGTGGCTGTTTATACGGCCGTAGAGCAAAAAAGTGACAGCGCTTGGCTGACTGAAAAAATCAACAACGGCTGGATTGATTGGCTGACGTTTGCAAGTCCTTTTTCGGCCAGAGTATTTTTTGAACAAATCCCGAGCGAATTAGTAAATTCAAGTGACGTTAAAGTGGCATCGATTGGGCCGGTAACTTCTGAGCAATTGAAGGACCTTGGCGTCGGGGTTGATGTGACGGCGACGGAGCATACAATTGACGGTTTGCTTACCGCCATAGAAGAAAGTGAAAAACCTAAAACTTAGTGCGAAGGACTTTGGAATCAGCAAGTTTTCAATTTTTAACTTTCGGCTTTTAGTTTCAAATGATAAATATCTCGAAACTATGGTGTGGCCTGGCGGGTGAATCTGACGACTTGCGGTATGAGCAGACGAAATCGCATGGCCCGGTTGTTGTTTATAATTGCACAGAGAGATGCAATTTGCGGTGTTTACATTGTTATAGTTCTCCTCCCGCACATGTTGGCAGTCTGCATCTCGATGTATCGCCGCCGCAGCCCGGGCGGGAGTCCGAGCTCGATACGTGCGGCAGCGACCAGTTGACTACGGCCCAGGCCAAGCAATTTCTGCCGCAGCTTGCTGAGGCCAATTGTCCTGTGCTGTTGTTTAGTGGCGGCGAACCTTTGCTGCGCAAAGATTTGTTTGAATTGTTGGCTGAGGCGAAGCGATTGGGCCTGCGAACGGTCATTTCCACCAACGGGACATTGATTGATGCGGCAACTGCCAAGAAGCTCGCTGAGCTCGGCGTACATTATGTCGGCATTTCAATTGATGGCAAGGAAGAATTCCACGATGAGTTTAGGCAGGTGAAGGGCTGTTTCAAAGCGGCGGTTGCAGGGATTGAAAATTGTAAAAAGGCCGGTATAAAAACCGGACTTCGTTTTACTATAACAAAAGCGAACGCAGAGCAGGTGCCTTTTGTTTTCGATTTTGCGGCTTCAACAGGCGTGCGGCGAATTTGCTTTTATCATTTGATTCGCATGGGCAGGGCAAAAGGGCTCGACGAGCAAATTCTAAGGCCGGAGCAAACACGCCGCGTCCTTGATGTGATTATTGAAAGAACGGATGATTCTGCCAAGAAAGGTCTTATAGACGAGGTCCTCACCGTGGGCAATCATGCCGATGGGCCTTATCTTCTGGTTAAGATGCAGAGCCGGCAGAATCAGGCTTTTCAAAAAGCCAGAGAACTTCTGCTTGTACATGGCGGCAATAAAGTCGGTGAGAATATCGGCTGCGTTAGCTGGGATGGTAGTGTGTATGCAGACCAGTTCTGGCGCAATTATTCCCTCGGCAATATCAAAGAAAGGACTTTCAAGGAAATCTGGGAGGATTCGACAGAGCAGGTCCTGAGCAAGCTGCGCAATAAGTCGGAATTTGCCGATGCAAGGTGCCTTCGCTGCAAATGGTTTGATTTGTGCAAAGGCAACTTCAGATTCTTAGGCGCCGAAGCCGACGACCAATATTGGCTTAACGAGCCGGCCTGCTACCTGACAGACGAAGAGATAGAGAAATCAAAAATCAAAAGTTAAAATGTAAAACCACAAATTAAAAAGCAAAGGCTTTGCAATTTTACTTTTTGCGTTGTTTTTTTTGATATTTGATTTTCTTAGGAGTTTGTTATGGCTTTTCCGAAAAATAGAATGCGAAGGCTGCGCAGCAGCCCTGCCATGCGAAGATTAGTGCGCCAGACCAGTTTGAGCGTCGATGACCTGGTTTATCCGTTGTTTGTCCGTGAAGGCGAGGGCCTCAAAGAGCCGATTAAGTCTATGACCAACTGTTTTCACTTCTCGCCGGACACGGTTGCCGCCGAGGCTGCCCATGTGGCCTCGCTGGACATACCTGCTGTGCTGCTTTTTGGTCTTCCGGGCAAAAAAGATGATATTGGCTCACGGGCCTGGGCTGAAGACGGCGTCGTGCAGCGCTCTATCAAAGAAATCAAAAAGTCCTTGCCGGAGCTGCTGGTCATTACAGATATCTGCCTTTGTGCATATACCAAGCACGGCCACTGCGGCGTGATAAAAGAGAGTATAAAAGCACGAGAGCACAAGTACGTAATAGACAACGATGCGACCTGCGAATTATTGGCCAAGGTTGCCCTGTCGCATGCTCAAGCCGGCGCCGATGTAGTTGCTCCTTCGGATATGATGGACGGCCGAGTCAAGTATATTCGCGAGGCCCTGGAGGAAAATGATTTTAAAGATGTCGCGATTATGTCTTACGCGGCGAAATACGCCTCTGCTTTTTATGGCCCGTTTAGAGATGCTGCTGAATCGGCGCCATCGGTTAATTTCGCAGGGACGAGTCTGGGCAACCGCAGAACTTATCAGATGGACCCGAGCAACTGCAACCAGGCGATGGCCGAGATTGCGCTCGACTTAGAAGAAGGCGCCGATATCGTAATGGTTAAGCCCGCCCTTGCCTACCTCGACATTATATGCCGGGCACGGCTGCGTTTCGATTGTCCGATTGCCGCCTACAATGTCAGCGGCGAATATATGATGCTGAACTGTGCCGCTGACGCGGGTTTTCTCGATAAACAGTCCACAATGATGGAAATGCTTTTTTCAATCAAACGAGCAGGTGCGGATATTGTCATTACATATTTTGCCAAGGAAGCGGCGAAACTGGTAAGTAGTAAGCGATGAATAGTGCTTAATGGCTTAGGTAATTAGGCTATCAGGAAATCAGATTGTAGGATACCAGGAATCAGGATATCAGGATTATAGTGAATTTGCTGCTCAGGTTATCAAGTGTATAGGACAAGGTTTTTAGATTGCCATGGCCTGACGGCCTCGCAACGACATTTCTCATAGATTCGTCGCGGAGTTTGCCCACGAGCGCAGCGAAGGGCTCGGAATGACAAGCATTGAGTTCGGTAGGGTGTGCACTGCACGCCGAAACTCCATCTCGGTTATGATTATTGATTTTTACTCTGAGTCCTCTGTGGCTAAATGAAACCTTCCAGCTAAAGGTTGACTGTTGCTGTGTAATCGGCTACAGTTGCGGGCAATTATGGCCAGTGAACGGGAAAAACCACGTATTATAGCTTTTGAAGTGACCCGGCGATGCCGGTTCCAGTGCAAGCACTGCCGGGCCAACGCCGTTTCTGCATGCGCAGAAATGACAGAGAGTGAAGAACTGACCACCAAGCAGTGCAAAAAGATACTCGCGTCTATTGCGAAGTTCAGCGGGACGGCGTCCGGCAAAAAGAAGGCAAAGTCCAGAGCCCGCAAACCAATAATAATTATGACCGGCGGTGAGCCGATGGAGCGCAGCGATATTTGCGAGCTTATCCGGTACGGGCGGGATTTGGGGCTGCGGATGGTGATGGCCACGTGCGGGTATCTGATTAACGATGAGTCCATCGCTAAGTTAAAAAAAGCCGGCGTGCAGGCTTTATC
The DNA here is from genome assembly GCA_964348055.1 of uncultured Pirellulales bacterium. Taxonomy (GTDB): domain Bacteria; phylum Planctomycetota; class Phycisphaerae; order Sedimentisphaerales; family Anaerobacaceae; genus JAUXAL01. The sequence continues at coordinate 3,433 of CAYGBH010000131.1, read as the reverse complement.
CTTTTCTTTGGACGGCTCCTCGGCAGAAACCCACGACAGGTTCAGACAGGCTGAAGGCGCTTTCGATGCGGTGATTAGAGCTGCGGAAATTGCACGCCGGGCGGGTATGCGATTTCAGATTAATACCACAATCTGCAAAATCAATATCGATGAAGTGCCCGGAATAATCGAATTGGCAAAGAGACTCGGGGCCTATTGCTTTGATGCTTTTATTCTCGTGCCGACCGGCCGCGGTGAAAAGATAGCCGATGAAATTCTTGAACCGCTACAATACGAAATCTTGCTCAATGAGCTGCTTGGTTTGAAGCTCGAATCGGCAATTGAACTGCGGGTCACATGCGGGCCCCAGTTTGCCAGAGTGTGCAACCAGGCCAGGATTAAGAAACTCATCGGCGGCGTCGGCGGCTGTATGGGCGGCAGAGGTTTTGGATTTATAAGCTACCGGGGCGATGTGCAGACTTGCGGTTTCCTTGACATATCGGCGGGCAATCTGATTGAAAACGGATTCAACTTCAAAAAGATTTGGCTCGGCTCGGAGTTCTTGAAAGAAGTCCGCGACGTGTCGGGCTACAAAGGCAAATGCGGAACCTGCGAATATGTTGGTGTTTGCGGAGGTTGCAGGGCGAGAGCTTATGCGATGAGCAGTGATTACTTAGGTGCGGATCCGGTGTGTCAATTCGTGACTCGTGACTCCTCTGCCAAGTCACGAGATAAAAGGTGTGAGAATTGAATTTGCGTTTGACAAAATTACAAAAAAAGTTGTGCAATGAACTTCAGAAGGGCTTGCCGGTTTGTTCGAGACCGTTTGCCGAGATTGCAAAAGATTTGAATTGTGATGAGAAAACGGTCTTGCAGCAAACTCGCGAGCTAAAAGATGCAGGCATTATCCGGAGGATTTGTGCACTGATAAATTATCGCGCGCTCGGTATTGTAAGCACCTTGGCTGCCGCGCATGTTCCGCAGGATAACCTTCAGGCCGTCGCCGAGGCAGTTAATTCTCTAAACGGTGTCTCACATAATTATCTAAGGGACCATTACTACAATTTATGGTTTACCCTACAGGCGCGAACAGCCGCAGAGATTGACCTTACTCTGTCGAACCTTTCCGGGCGCTTCGGTATTAATTTTTATAGTCTGCCGGTTAAGCGTACTTTCAAGCTCGCTGTCCGTTTTGACGCTGAAAACGAAGACCAAACAGTGTTGGAAGGCGCCGAATTGGACGCGACCCCAAAGTCGACGAATCGGCCTTGGCAAGGCAGTGATTCCGGTAAGCTGATACTCTCAAAGTTTCAGGATGAGCTTGCTATCACTTCCGAGCCTTTTGCCTTTTTGTGTGGTGGCGGGGTAAGGACCGAGGATGTTTTGAGGATTATAAAAGAGCTGATTGATAAAGGCGTGATCCGTCGTATAGCCGCTGTGGTTGACTATCGCAAGCTCGGATTTGTCGCTAATGTTTTGTTTGCCGCCGAAGTCCCGCAGGACCGAGTCGTCAAGGCCGGCAAGAGGCTGGCTCGTTCCGGAATAGTGAGCCATTGCTACGAGCGTGAGACTTTTGAGAATTGGCCGTATAATTTGTTTGGTATGATGCACGGCCGGAGCATGGGTCAGATTCAACGTGTGGTAAACGAGCTCGTCAAAGCTGAAAAAATCGATTCATTTCAACTATTGCCGACTAAGGCCGAGCTCAAAAAACAACCTGTCAAACACAAATTCCAATAACCCGCATATTTTATGCTTCCATTTTTGTCATCCTGAGCTTTTTCACCCTCTGTCCTCTCTGTTTCGCATACCACAAGGCAGTTCGGCCCTGTCTGTCTTTTGCGTTGACGTCGGCGCCTCTGGAGAGAAGTATTCCCACCACATCTCTTTAGCCTGCATTGCCAGACTGCGAATGTGGGTTTACACGCCACGCGAATGGCGGGTTTACTCTCATAATACCCTGTAGCACAAAAGTTTACATTCATTCTTTTTAAAATTGGCTTTGTTTTTTCTGACTGGACGCTGCCATCTATTTTCATAATCCCTTTTGAATAAAACATTTACATTCTTTTTGTGCATTTGGAAATTGGGTTTGTTTTGCATAATTGCCTCATAGCCATAAAGCCACTAAGTCACAAAGAGACAGAGTGATAGAGCAACGAATTTACCTGCTTATAAGGCAGCTGGACCTGTGGACCGTGCTGCATTGTAGCTTTCGCCGTCGTTTACAGGTATGCAATCTGAAGTGTTTAGTTATCTATCGCCTACGGGCGGTTTATCGTTTGTCAGCTGATAAATATTTGTGTATTTTAACACACTTTTAAATAAAAATAAACAAAAAGAGAATAAAAAGAATATAGCCACAGAGAACGCAGAGAATTCAGTAATATTTAACCATGGATTTCATGAATTACACAAATAAATCATCAATTGAAAAACGTATCCTTGCTTACTTTTCAAGCAAGCCTCTGTGGATTTACTTGCGACCGGCTAAAGAAAAGATATAATCATTTATCGAAAAATTAGTGGAGATCGAGCCAGTGAGAGGAAATCAGAAAAGGTGTGCACGGCACAGCCAACAAGAGGCAGATTAAAGCAAGATGTAAGGGAGAAGTTGATATGGAAGAAAAAGAGATTGGATATGTTTCCCACTATTTTGGTCATATATCGGTTGCTGCTGTCGAGGTAACGGACGGCACCGTAGAAGTGGGTGACACCCTACACTTTAAGGGACACACAACAGACTTCCAGACCGAGGTAGAATCTATGCAGATAGAGCACCAATCCGTTTCACAAGCAAAGGTCGGCGACAGCATCGGCATAAAAGTCCCTGAACATGTAAGGGAGCACGACAAGGTTTTCAAGCTAATCAGCGAATAAGACTCAGGGCGCAGCACGCAAGTCAGGATACAGAGGACAGAAGACAGGAGTCTGGACTCAGAAACTGCGAACTAATTTGTCCTTGACAAGCTCGGCGACATACGGGCGACGAGAGACGAGCGACGAAATTGCCTCGCTTATCCTTGCTTGCTTTTCAAGTAAGTTGATTATTTTTGAAAAGCTTTTCGTTTTTGGGCCAAAAATGGGCTCCAAATCTAAAAAATACGTGCTTTCTACAGCTATTTTTGAGTGCCGGAGGAGCCTATTTGGTACGGAACAGGCTGGGCAAGCTCCGCCAAGACGAGTAAAACCGCCTCATAAGCAGGGCGCACAGTAACAATAACCAGCCTCGAAGGAGTCTTAACCCAACCTGTCAAAACCAACAAAATAGCATGAAATATACGGGTTAGACTGGCATAGGGCTTCTGCAAACAAGCAAAAAAGAAAGGCTGTGAGCGAAAATCACTCACAGCCTTGTTTCTTGCAAAACATACATTTCACAAATTACATTATGGACAGCTGGCAAGCCAGTCACTCACGAACATTGTCAAGTCGTCAATGTCAGTTACCCCAT
>CAYGBH010000130.1:1944-10150 GCA_964348055.1 uncultured Pirellulales bacterium | reverse complement strand
TCCAAAACAGGATTGCTGTTGAGCTCCTGTTCTATTCTTTCCTGAAGGGCGAGAATGGGAAGCTGGAGAATCTCCATCGATTGAATCATATGCGGAGCGAGCTTCATCCTCTGCTCCATCCGCATCTGCCCTCTCATCTCCAGCTTCATAGCAACACCTGAAAAATTCTTTATTCCGACTCGTTACTCCTGACTTTGCATATTATATCATAAACACGTCAGAGAACTTCGTCAATATTTAAGGAATAGTTGAAAAACTTTACAAAAAAACATTTGTTTGATTAAGCCTTCGGAAAATTCGTTACAACCAAACCGGTTTAATAAAGGGCCCTGAGCAAAAACAACTGTTCTCGACTTCGAATCGCTGGTCTGCCGCCCCGACACGCCCCCCTTCTGCCTTTGCAGAAAGCACGGTGGAGGGGGCTGGCGGGTTTCGGCAAGCTTTGTACCGCGAAATTGAAAAGCATGGTCCGGATTTGTTTATCAGACAAAATCTGTACGTGGATGTTTACAACACGTGATTATCCCTGTCTGAGCGGAGATGAACCAGAGATCTGACCACATTAGTGAGTATTCCACAGGCGGTATGAGGTGCCATTCTACCCTTGCGAGTTTCCATTCAGCCATAACTCAATTGGGGTTTTAACACCCTCAGGCCGAAACGGCAACTCGACCTTGCAACCGGTCCCCGCTGACCGGTAACCGGCGTAGAGCACTTCCTGCACAACGCGCCCGTCTTGGCCGGTTGCCTGCGGTTCTTCTTCTCCTCGCACACACCGAGCAAAATGATGCATTTCCTGTGGAAAACCGTAGTTCCAGAGTTCTTCAAAAACAGGATAGCTCCAGCCCTTCGTAGTAGGGGCTTTTTCAACGGCATAACCATAGCCATATTCGCTGTAGGTAGGCAGAGCATTGCCCATATGCAGATTGGCATACGTAACGCCGCCTTCACCGTAGACTTCGATGCGGTCGTCCATACCGCCGCGGCGGGCCCAGCTATTCTCGACCACACCAACCGCACCGTCGGAAAACTCAATAATGCAGACAGAGTTGTCCTCACCTTTGGTTTTGTCGCCGTGAACGTATGTACCCATCTGGCAGTACACGTTTTTGACCTCCGGCCGATTCAGGAACCAATAACAAAACGCAATGCCGTGACAGCCCATATCCATAAACACGCCGCCGCCAGACTGCTCAACATCCCAGAACCACGATGCATGCGGACCGAAATGTTTTTCACACTGCTTGACCATATACACCTTGCCAAAGGCACCCTGCTCGGCCATCTCTTTTGCCCTGACATATTTGGGCGTAAAGAACAGCTCCTCAGCGTACAGCAGCAGCACACCTTTACGCTTGCATGTTTCAATCATCAGCTCCGCCTCTTCCAGCGTCATACACAAGGGCTTTTCACATAATACGTGCTTGCCGGCGTTGGCGATGTCAACGGTCATCTGCGCGTGCAAGTAGTTCGGTGCCGTAATCGTTACCATCTCAATGTCGTCTTCGGCAAGCATTTGCCTGTAGTCGATGAAGATACGTTCAATGCCGTATTCCTTCGCTAGTTTCTCAGCGTTGCCGGGTGTGGGCGAGGCGACGGCGACAACCTGAGCTACGTCAGGAATCTGGCGAAACGCCTCGGCATGACAATGGGCTTGAAACTGCGAGCCGATTATTCCAACTTTGACCGTTGCGGTTTTGGACATGGTCTGTGAGCTTTTTCTCTCCTTATTTCAGGTGGAAAACTATTCTAACTCCTGCCTGCCGATTATCGCATCGGTAAGCATTTTGCCGCTTGCATATTCAATAGTACTACCGGTCGGAAGTCCCCTCGCCAGCCGGGTAATCTTCACACCCATGGGCCGAAGCAGCGAGCTTATATAAAGTGCGGTACCGTCGCCGGCCATATTAGGATTGGTTGCCATTATCACTTCTTTTACACCGCCGTTGCGCACTCTTTCAACAAGCTTGTCAATAGTTAAATCGCCCGGCTCGACCCCTTCGAGCGGTGCGATATGGCCGCCAAGAACATGATAGACCCACTTACAGGCCCCGGTTTTCTCAAGGCTTATGACATCTTTTGGTTGTTCGACGACACATATCAAGCTCTTGTCTCGCTGTGGGTCAGAGCAGATTTGACAAATGGCTTCTTCCGAAAGACCTGTGCAGATTTCGCAGCGCTTAATCTTGTTCTTCACATCTTTTATCGCATCGGCAAGTGGCATAGCCTGGTGCCGTTCAGTCTTTAATATATGGAAAGCAAGGCGTTCAGCCGTTTTAGGCCCAATCCCCGGCAGCTTCTCAAACTCCTCGATAAGTTTGTTTAAACTCTCTGTATACGCGCTGGTCATAACTCGCTATAAACAAAATAGCATTATTAACAATTCGCTACTGCAAAGCATATATCAAAACAAGAGAGAAAATGCAATGAAAAACACGGCTTCTCCTTGACTATAGCTGTGTACTACCTTAAATTCATGTGAAAATATAGATTCTGCTCAATCATTAGTAATGGGCTTTAGTGAAATGATAGGAGGAAATCACAAATGAATGTTGAGAGAAGTAAAAAAGGTATAAGACTACTTGTGCTTTTTCCCCTCATCGCTCTATGCATCTTGCTTATGCTGATCGCAGTTCCACTGTTTGCCTTTGGGTATGTGGATGCCATCCTGCATGGCCCGAAAATCGTTCTGTCAGTGCCATCACCTGATGAGAACTATGAAGCTTATGTCGAAGAAGCCCCATCCATAGACCCACCTAACCAATCGCTATTCGTCGAGCGCAGCGATAAAGTCCACTTTATGCACATTGCGAAGCTGGCGGGAGACATTGACTCGATCAAACATATTCTGTGGTCACCTGATAGCCAAATCGTTGTCTTTCACTCCCAGCATTATTTGACCGCAACTCGTGTGTCCGATTGGCGAACGGTTAGAATCTACCTTGGAAAAGAGTGGAGGAGAACACAACCGCGCCGACACCACACTACCTTCACGTCGGGCGGAGTCAGCAGAGAGGTGGAGGCAATCGAGTTCCCGAAAGCCGGCGGTTTTGCCTATCGGCTGGTTTCGGATGACAAACTCTATAAGGTTGGCATCGATTCATTAGTACAGCCTTGACAGTAATCAATTATCATTAATCAATAATCAACTCGTTGGTTCCTCTTCGATACCGGTAATTGTTGCATCGAGGCCCATAAGAACCGTCCTGACGGCGGGGTCGTTAATTAGCTCATTTCTCTTTTGACCACTGGTTCTGCCTCGATTCCCGATTCTTGATGCTCGTTGCTCGTTGCTTGTTGCTTGTTGTCCGTTATTTTGTGCCTCTGTGCTTATGTGCCTTTGTGCCTCTGTGTCTTTGCCACTCTGCGATTCGCTACTCGCCTGGCTCTTTATGCTTATCGGCTCTTTTTTTTTAACAGCACCGAAACCAGTCTGCAATTGTCTAAGAAGGTCATCAACATTCAGGAAATGTTCGCTTAAGGCAAATCTCAAAAGAGATGCTTCCAAAAGCGCCCTGCTTCTATCACTATTTTTGATTGCCCATCGCAATTTTTCGAGCGTCGCTATATTATAAACAAGCGCAGCGACATCAAATTTTTCAGCTAACTCGCAAGCCTGCTTTCGCTGCGGGCCGGTCAAAATCAGAAGTTCGCTCTCGGCCCCTGTGGATTTTACTACCATCAAATCGCGCATATAATCGACGAGGGAATCAACTATCTGGACCTCACTTATACCGGTATTGATTAAATCCTCTATCGCGGCAAACGTCCCGGCTGCATCACCGGCACCGATTTGGGCAATGAGATTCCAGATTTTTTCGCTGTTCGGACAGCCTAAAAACTCCTCAAGCAGTGAAACACCCAGCGGCTCGACACCGACGCTTATCAGTCTGTCCAGCAGGCTCAGGCCGTCTCTCATCGAGCCGTTCGCCATCTTCACCAGCGGCAAAATTAAATCCTCTTCGTAATTTATTTTCTCCTGCTCAAGTACAAACTTAAGCTGCCCGGCGATCTGCCCCGGACCTATATTGCTGAAATCAAATCTCTGGCACCTCGATTGAATTGTGGCGATGACCTTGTTCGGCTCGGTGGTAGCGAAGATAAACTTGACGTGACTGGGCGGCTCTTCCAGTATCTTCAACAGTGCGTTAAAGGCCGGGATAGTGAGCATATGGACTTCGTCGATAATATAAATTTTGAATCTACAGCGGGCAGGTCGATAGATGGCGTTCTCTCTGAGTTGGCGAACCTCGTCGATCCCACGATTGCTCGCGCCGTCGATCTCGATGACGTCGATATCTTCGCCGATATGTATCGCGATGCAACTGTCGCACTTACAGCACGGTTTTGTGGTGGGAGCATCGGCGGAAAGACAATTAAGCGCTTTTGCCAGCACGCGTGCCATAGTAGTTTTACCGACACCACGAGTACCTGCAAAAAGATAAGCATGTGCGACCCTGTTCGTCCTTATCGCGTTTTTGAGCGTCTGGGCGATAGGGTCCTGGCCGATGACATCATCAAACGTCTGTGACCTATATTTTCTTGCAAGAACGGTATAAGACATTTGCAATTGACTATTGATTATTGTTGATTATTTGTTATTAAACGACCTGCTATATTATAGACCTGAAGTTAAAAAATTCTATAAAAATTCCAGATTGACAATCTTTGTTTCAAAAGCTATGGTCTTGACCTATTAAATTCACAATAGTAAATAGTAAATTTTAAGGGTTATACTATGAAAGTCAGAGTTGAAGATACCTGCACCGCCTGTGGACTATGTGTGGATACGTGTCCTGAGGTTTTTGAGATGGGAGATGAAACGGCCCAGGTCACCATCGATGAAGTTCCCACTGAGCACGAGGACGCCGTCCAGCAGGCCGCTGACGAATGTCCCGTCGAGGCAATTGTCGTCGAATAAATGGTAGCCCAATCAGCCTGATAGCTCCTTGCTTCTGTCGCAGGCTGCCGTCAGAGCATCGGCTATCAGCCGGCTGAATCTGTTTGCAGCGAAAACTTTCAGAGCTGCTTCGGTTGTTCCGCCGGGCGATGTAACCTTCTGCCGAAGGACAGTGGGGCTTTCATCGTTCTTATCAGCGGCGGCTGCAAGCAAACCGGCGCCTTTAGCGGTCTGTAGGACCAGCTCTTTGGCTACCTCTTCAGGCAGACCTAATTCTACGCCTGCTTTAATCATCTCTTCCATTAAAAGAAAATAATAAGCGGGCCCACTGCCGCTGACGGCTGTAACGGCATCGATCAAATCTTCATCGTCAACGACGACCGCCCTGCCGACTGATGAGAAAATCGATCTCGCATCGGCCAGCATCGGCTTTGCCCGCTCGTTGGCGAATAATGCACTGGCTCCTTCGCCAATCAAAGCCGGTGTATTTGGCATAACACGGACTATTGCAATATCACCTAATACGGCGGCAATATTTGCAACTTTTATCCCTGCTGCTATGGATATAACAAGTTTGTCGGTGCTTACGGTGTCTTTTATACTCTCTAAGGCCTCAGTCATATTCTGAGGCTTGATACTCAATACGATGGTTTCAACTTTCGCCGCCAGCTCGGCATTACTCTCGATTGAAATAACATTATATTTTTCAGCAAGGAATTTAAGTCGTTCGGGCCTAATATCACTTATAAAGACATTTTCAGGCGCATAAACGTTGGCCGTTAATATGCCCTTTATCAGGGCTTCAGCCATATTCCCGCTGCCAACAAAGCCAATTGTGCTCACTTCTTTCTCCTTGTTAGAGTTAACCTGAGAACTTATAATCTCACCGGTAATTTTTTCGCGATAACTATAAAATCAATTACGGAGAAAAGCAATGCAAAAACAAGTTGAATATTCCGATGCCATCAAAACCAAGTACCCCGAACAGGTTGTAATAGCCATAGCTAAAGACAGAAACGGCAAAGCCAATCCTATCACATTAGGCTGGACAATGATTGTATCAGGCACGCCGCCGATGATGGCGATAGCCGTTGCAAAAACGCACTACTCTGTCGAGGCCATCACGCACTCAAGGACCTTTACCATTGCGTTTCCATCCTCGGAGATGGCCGATGCAGCCTTGTTTTTCGGCTCAAAATCCGGCCGCAACACCGACAAATTCGCTGAATTCGATTGCAAGACCGAACCCACCAAAGCCATTGATTCGGTGATGTTAAGTAATGCTGTCGCCAATTTCGAATGCACGCTCGAATCGCAGATGCACGCCGGCGACCATATAATCTTCGTCGGCGAGATTGTTTCCGCCCATATCAACACCGAGTCGAAAAAGCGACTGTACACCATAGGCCCAGGCCATAAATTGGGTTCGGCTTCTTGAACTTGGTAGCCTTAGCTTAAAGGGACCTTCGTGGCGTCTGTCCCAAATGTCATTTTTCGCTTGAAGATATGACTTCTGGAGTATATATTTCCCATAGCTGTTACACCCTGACTTTTAAAGCCAAGAACGAAGTTTCTCTGGCATGTTTCCCGTTTGAATGACGCCTATTAGGACGAACAGGACAACGATGATTTACACACACGTGTTGAACTGCGTGGCCGCCGGTAACCTGCGGCGTTGGAAGGCAAATGATATGAACAGAGCAATGAGACTCGTTATTCTAATCGCGGTTCTCTCTATTACTGTTTTCTGGACCTCCTGGGCTTTTTGCGCACCACAGCTGGACCCTGGCGATGAAGCGGAAACCGAAGACGCCATACCATTCGACGTGTTCGCAAGTTTCAAGCGGATCCAGAAAGGCAATCCGATATTTGCCCGCAAGCCGCCGGAGTGGGCGGCTGCAGCCCACGCCATCGTCGTGGACGAGACCGTTCATTATCTCTGGGCCAGACGGAAAAGAAACAATTATTGGGTGTTGATGCACAGCACGGCCCCCGCTAGCAACCCCGCGACGATTAAGCACGACCAGAGGAACCCTGTCCTGATGCCTTCGAAGGAAGGTTTTGACAATTTCGCGACCGAATACCCTTTCCCGTTTTGGAATCCTGCCGACCGCAGGTTCTATGTTTATTATCTCGGCAGGCAAAAAGGCCCTCCTAAGCAGACCGGCCTATTGGTGGGTGACGGAGATTTCGGCCGATGGAAACGCGTTCGCCTCACTCCAGTGATTGCCGCAGACACCGAGCACGAGCGGAAGGGCTCATCGCATCCCTCCGTTGCTGTCGTAGGCGATACTATCCACATCATCTACACGGGAGAGTCGGCAGCGCCGCCGGTCATCTGCCACGCGACCGCGCCAACCAACGACCCCGCGGCCGTTACGAAAGACCCTGCTAATCCCATCTTCAGAGGCACTGGCCAAGCGTGGGACAGCCGCGGCGTCCGCGAGGCGGAAATCTTCAAGGGACCGCGGTACTTCCATATCCTATACGGCGGGTCCGATGGCAAGACTTGGCGGATCGGGCATGTCCGCACCCGCGACTTCCGTAGCTTCGAGCCCAATCCACACAATCCGGTCTTCTCGCCATCGGCCGACCCCGACACGTGGGACTGTGACGGCATCCTCACGCCTCATATCTTCGAGGCCGGCGATTTCTACTATATGCTCTATGCAGGCAAGAAAGGCAAAGAATGGCAGACAGGCCTTGCCAAAACGCGCAAGCGTTAGGGCCTTTGTCGGTCGCTAATGAAGGAGCTGAAGTTGCTGAGCAGTCGCCGCAGATACGTGCAAATGCCGTGGCTGACAAAAACAAAGTTCTTCACAACCATGCCGTACAGGCGCATCCTGACAAACCGACCAACCAAAGCATACACACACGTGTTGAACCCCGGAGGCATAAATCTCCCCCTCCCGGCACGACCAGACGAGTAAGGACCCCATAAAAAATATCGGTCTTGTCCATTTTTTTGTTGCGTCAGCATTGCTTTGCGGGTATAATGATTCATGTGTTTAATAACAAAGATGCTTGTTGCATTTACTCGACAAGATAAAGGAGGAGTATGATGGAGGCCAAGTCACATTCAAAAGTAATCCGTCTCTCAATCATTGTTGCAGCGTTTGTTCTCGGAAGTTGTGCAAATCAGGCAAGTGCTATCATTAGTTTTGAAACCGGACTAACCAGCATGAACCTGACAGGTGGTCCTTTTCCTATGCCGCTGGCGAGTGACCCCGGCAACGCGTTGGGTGACAGTATTGACGGATACGGTTATGTCAATTCCAGTGTGCAATTCACACTGTCATCACAGCG
>CAYGBH010000130.1:217-1844 GCA_964348055.1 uncultured Pirellulales bacterium | reverse complement strand
TACATTTGATAAGGATGCCGCCAACTTTGGCTTGTTGCCACCGCCACCAGGAATTCTATATTTTGGATTCTTCCATACTGAGATTCCTCTGGGAGGCGATGTCAATGGAAACGGTGTGAATGACAAAATCAAGTTCACTTCGGGCCAGATATTAATCATAGCGGACGGTTCTACAAGTGCTGTGTTTGAAGGAGCGGTTGTTGATGAATCTACTGATCCGCCATTCGCCATTGGAGGTTTAGTAGGGGCTTTTGGTGGGCCAACAACCGGATGGGCAGACCTTCAAAATCCCGTCATCCCGGCTCCGGGCGCCATAGTCCTTGGAAGTATTGGCATAGGCCTTGTCGGCTGGCTACGCAGACGCAGAATTTTGTAAATTATCTCCTCGGCTTGGGTGCGGTGACGGTGAGAAGCTGGCTCAGGCTACGATTGTTCCAAAATACAACGATATCCAATCATTGCTATTAGTAATCTTTGTAGAGTCTAAGCCACGCCGGCCAGTCTCCAGGCAGGACACCTCCGGCTTTCGTCCATGGATTTTTAGTATCAAAAGAACGATTCCATTTCAACGTCCACAACTCCTTGAGTCCTACATGTCTCGCGGACCAATCCATAAAGACCAGATTAACGAATCCTTTGTGCCGGTCGATGCAGAAATGGTTCATTTCCCCACTCGTACCCCTGTCTCCTATCCCAAAACCATCGGGAGAGGGCACCGGCTCATCGACGTGTTGCGGCCAGGCGTCATACCATGTAGAGTCACCGAAGACCGGTATTTGATCTGCGCTGGCTAATTTGCCGGTGGACGTCCGAGTCCCGGGTGCTACACAGATCTTGTTATGGGTATTCTTCCAGAACCATTCTACCATACGGCCGCCGCTACGGTCCCCCGCATTATTGTTAATCCAGGAATTGACGCCATAGCTGAATACAAAACCTCTGTTCGTAGCGGCCTTAAACGTGCCCCAGTCGGCACTACTTTCCATCAGTCTTGTGGCCGTCGGACACAGAAGCATGTCAGGGTCCTCTTTGTAGTAAGGTTGCATTACTTCCATCCATAACTTCTGCTCTCTTCTATTGAAATAGCCGTTGTTGTCGTCGGTGTAGAACTTAAACGCAAGCCCCCACTGTCTCAATTTCGCCTGACATGCAATCGACTGTGCCTGTCTCTTAACCCGCGACAGTGAGGGCATCATTATCGCCATCAATAGCGCGATAATAGCTATTACGACTAAAAGCTCTATTAACGTAAAGCCTTTTCGTTTTAACATTTTTAAATCCCCTTGTTTTTTAAAGTAGATTGCTCTCGGGTAAATCGATATTTACCATATGGCTCCATAGACGGCACTCCTACACATGACGAGCCCTATACTACCAAAACTTCATCTCAATTTCAACAATATTCCGGCAGTTTCAACATACCGCTTTTTTCAAAATATGTTCATATTAGCTTTGAGAATATGCAGGAAGCAGTTGCGGCGTTGTATGAGGAGTAGACCAGGTGCGCTCTTGCTTGGCTTTGCTCAAGAACCGTTTTGATGCAAAATTCGATGCTTGAACTGTCTACCTAAGTTGCAAATGTGCCCCACTCAGAGTCAAGGCTGATTCATACTGTTCTGGTAAAGTG
>CAYGBH010000130.1:0-207 GCA_964348055.1 uncultured Pirellulales bacterium | reverse complement strand
TTATGTTGCTTAGGGTTACCCAGGCATGAATCTCCAACTCCCGGCGCGACGAGATGAGAACCAGACGGAACAGGAAAGGTACCAAGGTCGGAAACGAGCGTCACTCAGAGCCAAGGCCGATTCATACTGTTCTGGTAAAGTGTGCTTTTTCCCCTAATCAGCAGGGAACTTCGTGTATTCTATTGAATTCCGTTGAACCGCGCGTAA